>CAZMHK010000122.1:0-9808 GCA_964566045.1 uncultured Flavobacterium sp. | reverse complement strand
GAATACGGCTGAATGGTGTAGCCTTTGTACATCAAATCCTTGTTGTAGATTTGTTTTAAAATCCACCAAACGGTTTCCATGTACTTGGATTTATAAGTTACATATGGATCTTCCATATCAACCCAGTAGCCCATTTTTTCGGTCAAATCGTTCCACACATCCGTGTAACGCATTACTGTTCTTTTACACGCTTCGTTGTATTCTTCGATCGAAATGGTTTTCCCGATATCTTCTTTGGTAATTCCGAGTTCCTTTTCAGTTCCAAGTTCAACAGGCAAACCGTGCGTATCCCAGCCGGCTTTACGTTTTACTTGAAATCCTTTTTGAGTTTTATAACGGCAAAAAATATCTTTAATGGCGCGTGCCATTACGTGATGAATTCCTGGTAATCCGTTTGCAGATGGCGGTCCTTCAAAAAACACGAATGGTTGATTGCCTTCGCGCGTAGAAACGCTCTTTTCAAATATATTTTCTTTTTTCCAAAAATCAAGTACTTCTGATGCTACTGTTGGTAAGTCAAGTCCTTTGTATTCAGTAAATTTTGTACTCATTTTATCCTTTTCTTAAATCGAAATGCGAAAGTAGTAAATTAAAGTTGAAAGTTGAAAGCCGTAGGTCGAAAGTTACATGCTAAGGTAAAATCGCTTTATTTGCATTTTATATAAAAAATGAAGACACTTTTATTCATCTCCTTCTAATTCAAAAAAATCATTTACTGGCTTGCCAAACAATTTTGACAATTTCAGAGCTAAAACGGTTGAAGGCACAAACCTATTGGTCTCGATAGAATTGATAGTTTGCCTAGAAACTCCTATTTTTTCTGCTAATTCCTCCTGTGTTAAATTTAAAATGGCTCGCTCTATTTTTAGTCTATTCTTCATAATAAGCCTTCTTTAACTTTTTGAAAGTTACAATCTTAATAACTAACAAACATACTAACACAAAGATATCATTGTTTTCGTGAATTGTCTGAGTACTTGAAAACAGCAATGTTAGAATGGAAGGCACGAAGAACATATAAAAGTGTACAATTACAGTACCAATTACAGCGTAATGATACGATTGCATTCTAATTTTAGCGACCAATTCATCTTCTACTTTTTCTTTAGAAATGGCTATCATGAGCAAACTTAAAATGGCAATAGTATATGCTATGTTTTGAATTAAATAATAGTTATTACTTTCAACATATACTCCAACAGCAAAATAAGAAATAAATGCAAATATAAATAGTACTAAGCCAATTCTTTTGAATTTATTAGGGAGAAGGAAATTTGTGAATTTATCAATTTTTGCGATATCGTCTTCTTGTTTCATTTTTGGTTCCATAAAGTTTAGCTGTTACAGTTTGTTTTCCATAAAGACCAACAAACTAGATTAAAAGACAAATATACTTTACTTTTTGAGATAAAAAAATAAATTTTATATTCTGTTTATCTTTAAGAAAATTTTGCTCTTAAAATCAAAAAAAAATCTTTGTCTATCGAGTTTTTATGCCAAACCAATTATATTCTCGTGAAAAATAGGTTAAGCATAAATACAAAGGAGAGAGTTGCCAGTTCGAGCGCAGCCGAGAACAAAAATGTCATCTAGACTGCGATCGATTGGAACAAATTATAACATCTAAGTAAGGATCGCAAATCTGCGCTAGCGGGTTTTTTACTCAGTTATCTTTTATTACTTTGGTTCCTGATATTGCATCATGAAACCCATTTTTTGTAAAAAAGAATGAGAATCTATCAAAAGGGATAAATCGGCAAAAAGTTCGATTTACTATTTTCTCGAATTCTGCTTTTTCGCCTTCTTGATTCACCACTTTTGTTTTTGTCACCATTTTTCCAATTGATTTTTGATATTTATGTTCCAAAATTATGTAATACAATGCAACAAAAATTATCAAGGTACTAAGTCTGTATATTGCTCTTGAAGTTGAATTTGTTAGTGACAAGAATGTTTCTAGATTCGGAATAATTAACCCATAAAGTATCAAAATGATAATGAAGTCGATTACAAAGTTGAAAAATCTAATTTTTGAAGGTACCGTTTTACGCTCTACTTTTTCAACTTTCTGTTTTTCTATTTCCACTTTTTCAGCAAGAAATTTAAATTGGTTTAGGTCAATTTGTCGTAATTCAATTTCTCTTTTCGCGGCTTCAATTGCTACTTCTTGATATTTATTGATATCGATAGTTACAATTTGGATTAGCTCCTCGTCAGTTTTGATTGACATTGTTTTTGTAAATTTATTTTCCATTTTGCGATTTTAATCTATTGATTATCCATTCATACTTTACTAAATAATTATAATAACTTCAGTGCTAAAACTAAATCTCGATTGTGCTCGATTCGAACAAATTGCTAACTGTAAACACGGATTGCAAATCAGCGCTAGCGAGTTTCAAATGTACGCTAACTCCAATTTTAATCTTTACTTGACTTTCTTTTTTCGCGTAAGATGACAACAATAACTGCGACAGTGCTACCAAAAACACTAGCACATAAATCAAGTACATCTGCCGTTTGTGTTGGGATGAACAATTGAATAAATTCAGCACAAAAAAGAACAGCATTCACACAAACCCACGACAGCAACGGTTTTGAGCTCGTCATATAAATCTGCCAGAAGACTAAAGTTACTCCTGCAAATAAATTTGGCGCAAAACCTAAAAATGTAATGATAGAAATACTTTCTGTATCTATTAAGTTTCTTATGACTCCTTTGAATAAAAGCCAAATCACGAAAAATAGCAATGCCAATTTTAGATAAACTCTATCTTCGTTTATGTTGAAGTATTTCAAAAATTCTTTCAAATTATTCTTTATTAAAAACTGTTATTACGGCAAGGAATGTAAATAATCTATATCGGATTTAATAATTTATTTTGATGTCCTAGATTTTTTTCCTTTAATAACTCTTTGGAGATATTTAATAATCTTTGTTCATTAAGTGAATTTCTCTTTTCTAATTCATTTACTTTTTTCTCAACTTCTTTAGTATTTTTATCACTTGAATAAACTGTAAACATAGTAATTGAACCTAAAATTACAGTGAAAATAATTGAAGTAAGATTACTATACAGGGTAGCATTTAAAATCTTACCATCATTTATTAAAGAAAATGAAGTGTATAACTCAATTCCTTCATCTGAAACCCAGCATTTCGGATTTTTAACATCTTCATCGTTTTTAGTAAAGTATACTAATTTTTTGTAGAATAAATAATCAGATACGATATACACATCACTAAATCTTTCACCTATTCTTGTAGATATTTCTTTTAATGAAAATGTAAAATCTTTAGTTTGGTTTAAACCTCCATTTTTCATTCTTTCCTTTGATAGAAATTCTAAAATTTCATGTTTGATTCTATGCGACTTTGGAGTTAATAATTTCATATTTATAAGTTCTTTTCGGTTCTGTAAACTTAGCTATCACATCTTGGAACAATAAAAAATTTGTTATTGAAAATGCGCAAGCTTTCTGACTTTCACTGTTACTTCAAAAATAAAAAACTAACTAACAGATTATTAATTATTTTAGTTTTGTTATTTATCCAAGGTAGTAACTAATTTAAAGTAGTTGGATAATCTTCGGCTATTAAGTCTTCTATTGTTTTAATGCCTTCAATGGAATTCATTTTTTCTAATAAAGCTAATGTTTCCCTATATTGCATTGCTTCAGGTAGAATTGTAAATTCAGCTTCAAATCCTAATTCGTCTATTTTTTGCATAATCTCTTCTAAACTAACATTGAAAAATTCTTTTCTGTAGTTTAACATATTTACTTTTTTATTTGAAAATGCTTTATGGAGTTCATTTTCTAAAGTTCTCGCTTCATCTGAGTAAATCATAGCGTGAACATCAAATTGAAATGGAACTGAAGCGTCTCCAAGTTCTTTGACCCTGTCTAAAGGTTCCAGTCTTCTTGTCATACCTATTTTGTAAACGTTTTCACCAAACGAACCAATATTTGAGATTATATAAACGTGTCCTCGTTTTGTTTGTTGAGCCATTGAAATAGCTCGTTCTTTCTTTTCTTGAGCCAATAATAATTCTTGTTCAAGAATTAAAATTTTATTACTAAGTTCTTCTTGTAATTCGCCTGTCGCTTTTTCTACTTCTTTTCTTGCTTTTAATAAAGCTTTTTGATAAGTTTCCTCTTCTTTTTCTGCTTGTTTTTGAGCTTGTTCAAATTCACGTCTTGCTTTTTCTTCCTCACGCAATTCTTCTTGAATAGCTCGCATTTCTTCTTTCTCTTTCTGACGTTTTACTTGGAATTCATATTCAAGAGTGATTTCTTTTAATTTTAGCTCAAGAAATTCATAAGAAATACTAACAGAATAGCCATCAGCAAGTTTATTCAATGTATCATATGATTTACGAATGCGTTCTTTCATCTGATTTACGTTATTCCATTTAACTTTAGCCAGTTGAGAATTACATTCACCATTAAAAGCACGAAGTACTAACTTTATATATTTTTTAGTAGTTGCTCTACCTTTTGCAACACTTCCATCTATTGTCCATTCTGTCCTACAAGTTGCAGCCGTTTCTGATTGAATCATCAATTTTTGTTGTTCAATAATCCTATTTTGCTCATTTCTATAATCTTCTGACTTGTCAAAATCGTAAATAGGTTCATATATACCAAACTCTATTAAATCTAATTTTGATTCGTATAAACTTACATCTTTTCGAAGTCGAGTATAAGTTTCAAGAGAATTTTGATATTTTTGATTTAATTCGTCAAAATCTTTTTGCAAATAATTTATCGATTGTTTTTTGTTATCAATAGTTGAATTTAATTCAATTTCTTTGTTTGAAATAACTTTATTAAGCTCTTTTTCTTTGTCTGAAATTTGATTGATTTTGTTCTGGATTAGTAATTCTAATTCTTTCTTTTTATTATCAACTTCATTTTGAATATCAGTAATAGATTTATACTTTTCAAGTTTTTCTTGAAGAGTACGTATTTCTTCAAATTCTTTCTTTTTTAGAAAATCGAATAATCCCATAATTAAAAATTTATGATAAGGTTTTTACTTCACTTCATTTTTTGCTCAATTTTGGTTGCATTATCTACTGCAAATACACGAAACTCCATTTCAAATATATACCAAAAACAAGTTGCCTTATATTGCAATCAGCAGCATTAATTTCTGCTAATATATAAATAAATCTTACAAAATTTGCGCTTGCGTGTCAATTATCCTGAGGTTTCGCGTGAAGGATGGTCCCGAAGTCTCGGGAGGCATCCTTTTATGGAGTTTACGAAATAAAAGATACAGACCCGGAGTTTTTACGCAGGGGCACGCCCAAAATTTTAGGAGAAAACCTCTTTTAAAACATCGAGTGATTTGGGTTTTCTGAATCCGTGGAGGTGGATGCTGTAATAATCAATCAAGATGCGGTGTAATATTTGGCGTTAGATGACATGAAAGAATTTTTCCCCGACATTTCGGGAGTTGTTGAATAATTGGTCAGCAGAAAAGATTTATGTTAAATGATAAATCTTTGGTTTCTTTCTTATTGTACAATCGATTCGATCTCATATTTTCAATTTCTCTCATGCATAAATAAAAAATGCACCAAAAAGCATTTCACTTTTTGGTGCATTTTTAAAGGTATTTGGTTACTAGAAAAGCTTTTGCTTATTCTTTTATAACTTTTATTGTTTGAGTCACATCACCCGAGGTCAATTTGACAATGTACTGGCCTTGCACTAGTGAAGCCATGTCAACTTGAGCACTGCTTGCATCATTCTTTTTCACTAAAACTCTTTGCCCTAAAATATTGAACACCTCAATTGTCGAGATAGTTTCAGAATAATTTAAGTTTAGGATGTTTTGGATTGGATTAGGATAGTAAGAGAATGTTTCTTTATCAAAACCATCAGTTGACAATGTAGTGGTGTCATATGCTGAAATTTTAAAAGGACCATTTAATAAATCACTGCTCGAAAAATTATAAACGGTTATGTAAACGGTTTCTCCCGGAGTGCGCCCAGTTAAACTAATTTTTGAAAAATTACCATTTCCTTCATCATCATTGCAAGCTAAACCTGATAATGTTCCACAAACACCAGAGAAAACACCGATGACAGAATCGCTAAAAGATGAGCCGGTTTGAAAATCTGTTTCAATAGTTAATTTTCCAGATGCAGGTATAACCGCTTTAAACCAAACATCAAAATTTGAGTTTCCACATGTAGTCGTTTGAGATGAATTAGTAGCTCCTACATTTGTGGCAATGATTTGGTTGCTAGCAAAACTATTTCCTACAGTTAATGATATAGCTCCAGAGCAATCGTCGTTTACCGGAGGAACTAAAGTTTCATATGCTGAAATTTTAAACGGGCCATTGAATGAATCATTACTAGAAAAATTATAAACGGCTATGTAAACGGTTTCTCCTGGAGTGCGGCCAGTTAAACTAATTTTTGAAAAATTATCATTTACATCATCATCATTACAAGCTAAGCTTGTTAAAGCACCACAACTACCCGAAAAAACATTAATGATAGAATCGTCAAAAACAGAGCCTGTTTGAAAATCAGTCTCAACAGTTAACCTTCCTGATGCAGGTACAACTGCTTTAAACCAAACATCAAAATTTGAGTTTCCACATGTAGCCGTTTGAGATGAAGTAGTTGCTCCTACATTAGTTGCTACGATTTGGTTGCTAGCAATGCTATTTCCTACCGTTAATGTCAAGGCTCCAGAGCAATTGTCATTGGAAATTGGAGGGATGTCATAAGCTGAAACTTTAAAAGCACCATTTAAAACCTCGCGGCTAACATAATTATAAACACCAATGTAAATTGTTTCACCTGGAGTTCTTCCTGTTAGTACAATTTTTGAAAAATTTCCAATCCCACTGTCGTCGTCACAAGCTATACTCGTTAAGTTACCGCAAGTGCCAGAAAAAACTTGTAAAAAAGAATCACTAAATAACGAGCTGCTTGCTGCACCTGTTTCAATTGTTAATTTTCCAGAAGCTGGAACTACAGCTGTATACCAAACATCACTATTTCCCGAAGTTGCACAAGTTGATGTTGTTGGATTGGTTAATGCACCAGCATTTGTGCCAGTAACCGCATTTGCCTCAAAACTAGCACCAACATTTAAAGCAATAGCTCCTGAACATAAATCATTTGCAGGAACCGCTGGAGTTTGATAAGCACTCACATTGAAAATTCCTGAAGTTCCGTTGAAAGAGTCACTCCACAATGAGAAAGTGATGGTTTCTCCCGGAGTTCTTCCTGTCAATTTCAAAAGATCACCGGTGGTACAACCAATTTCAGTTAGGTTAGCACAACCATTTCCTGCATAGGCTGATAATATACCGTTCGAAGATGAATTAACAGCCAACTTGGCAATAGTCAGGTTACCACTAGCAGGAACTACAACTGTATACCATAAATTATGTGTTGTATTGTTGCTTTTACAAGCTGGAAAAGCACTGTTTGGTGTGCTTACATTGGCACCACGAAGGTTTACAGTAATTTGATTACTCGTAAAACTTGTACCACATACCACTACCTGCGGAGTACTACAATTATTGTTTGAAGGAACTAAAGAAGCATCATAAGCTTGAATTTTAAATTCACCCGAACCTGCTACTGCAAATACCGCCACGTAAACAGTTTCTCCTGGTGTTCTTCCAGAAATAGTCACTTTTGAGAACTTATCAGCTGAAAAATCCATATTACAACTTATTGTTGACAAAGAACTACATGTTCCTGAATATACAATCAAAGAGGTATCTGTGAGTAACGAACCCGCTTCTGGTTTGGTTTCAAAGGTTAGGCTACCCGATGCTGGGATAACAGCCTTATACCAAACATCATCATAGTTGGATGCACAAACACTGCTAGGAAGTACCGCCGTTCTATTAGAGTTCGTTGTCGTACCAGTTGTAAAATCACCATCAAAACGACTACTTGGCACCAAAGTTATAGCTTCTGCACAAGTATCGTTGTTAGGTGGTGTAGCTGTCCTAAAAACAATTGTTTTCCAATCACTTTTCTCCGCTGTACCACAACTATTTCTTACGTGAAAATAATAGGTTGTTGAGGGTGTCAAATTTGTTAAATTGACAAAGAAATTTGATGTAGTTGACACTACAGCTCCCGCAACAGGATCAGTATAAGTGGAGTTCAAAACATAATCGTAACTGGTTCCCACATTTTGAAAAGATACAAGTGCACCCGTTGGAGTCAAAATAGAAACTTCATCATTAAGAGGAAAGGCACAAGTTTTTTTAACTTGAACTGATATATCATCTACTGCCATATCAAATCCAAAATTAGAGCTACCAAGCAATATGATGTGGCCATTTCCAGTGGGAGTTCCGGGAATATCATACACATAAGTGTACCAACCATTAGCCTTGTCAACATCAGTTAAAACCCTTCTTACAGTACCAAGAGGAGTTGCTCCGGTTAAGCTTGCATTTGTGTTGTAAAATACAGATATCTGATCAGTTGAGTTACCTGTTCCGTTTTGATAAACTCTCAACTTTACCTGATAACTTGCTCCTGCAAATGCTATAACAGGTGAAGTTAAGCTAAAACTGTTGCCCGATTGAATATCAAAAGAGTTAAAAACTGCCATTTTAGCACCCGAGTAAGGGCTGCCTCCACTACCACTAAATCTACCTGACGCTGCAGATATCCATCCCGCATCTGTACTAGTACCCGACGTTCGAGCGACTGTCCAGTTCAAGGATGTGTCAAAACTTTCTTGCAGCAAGGTCTGTGCGCTGATAGAAGAAAAAACCATAAAAATTAATAGAGTAATTGTTTTTTTCATAATTATATTTTTGATTCAGGCCAAAGATAGTATAATTCTGTCGTGAAAAACCACATTTTTCATATGAAATTTCAGTAAAAAAATACAGTTCAAAAAGTCTCTAAAAAAAAATAAAATTTTGATAAAAAGCTATTTATGATTCATTCTAAGAAGAAACCACAACGTAAAGAACAAAAAATCAATCGTAAAATGGCCTATATAATTTTCAAGAAAAAACCTCTTTTAAAACATCGAGTGATTTGGGTTTTCTGAATCCGTGGAGGTGGATGCTGTAATAATCAATCAAGATGCGGAGTAATATTTGGCGCTCGATTACATGAAAAATTTTTTGATTGTTGTCGAATTTTAAATCAAGTAGTTTTTTGAACAAATTGGTTTCGTGCTCCGTGAGTGAACTGATGGCGTGAAAGGGTGTAAAGATGCCTTCGTTCATTTCGAAAAAAGCCATGTCAACATCTGAAGTGTCGGGGTAAAAACCCAGATATTTGGTGGTTTCTAATAATAAAATTAAATGAAAATTCGCAATCTCGTCATGATTGTCTAGCCAGTGAAAGGCGGTTTCTAGGAACGTAAAAAGAGCTTCGTTTTCTTCCTCTTCGTGAATGGAATGGTGCAGCATTTCGGAAATAAACATGGCCATTGTGCTCTTGTAAATATCCGAATGTATGGAGTGAAAAGCCGTGCCGATTTTTATCTCTTTGAAATTTTCTAAGGTGCCTTTGTTTTTGTGAACGGCCTCAATTTCAAGAATAGTCAAAGGCTGAAAATAAGCGATTTTTTGATTGGCTTTTCGGCTCGAAAAAGCATCACGAACAAAGTAGGACTTGAGTCCATGCGAAAGTGTAAAACATTTTACGATCAAGCTTTTTTCTTGAAATTTTAAAGAGGAAAGCACGATAGCTCTGGTTTTGACTTGCACGGCTTTGGTTTTAGGATTTGAAAAATTAAAAGATTGAAAGATTAAAAAGATTGAAAGATTTAAAGATTGAAGGATTT
>CAZMHK010000121.1:323-9858 GCA_964566045.1 uncultured Flavobacterium sp. | reverse complement strand
GTCAAGTTTATGGCGTTCAAAAGCTATTATTAGAAAGTTCCAACCAGATGTAGTTATCGGTACAGGTGGCTTTGCGAGTGGTCCGCTATTGCAAATGGCAGGATCAGCAGGAATTCCTACTGTAATTCAAGAGCAGAATTCCTTTCCTGGAATTACAAACAAAATATTGAGTAAAAAAGCACGCAAAATATGTGTGGCTTATAGCAATTTGGAGCGTTTTTTTCCAAAAGAAAAAATTATTGTAACAGGAAATCCTGTTCGTCAAGATCTGTTAGATATTGAATCAAAAAGAAATCAAGGAATTGAATATTTTAATTTAGATGCTTCTAAAAAAACGCTTTTGGTTTTAGGCGGAAGCCTTGGGTCAAGAAGAATTAACCAATTGATCGAAAAAGAATTAGATTTTTTAATAGCTGCAGGCGTTCAAGTTTTTTGGCAATGTGGGAATTTTTATAAATCAGAATACGAACACCTGAATAGTAAGCCTGGCGTTCAAGTGGTAGCATTTATTGACAGAATGGATTTGATTTATGCAGCTGCTGATTTCGTGATTTCGCGAGCGGGCGCTTCATCTGTGTCTGAATTGTGTTTGGTAGCCAAGCCAACAATTTTTATTCCGTCACCAAATGTTGCCGAAGATCATCAAACAAAAAATGCACAAGCTATTGTTGATCAAAATGGAGCATTATTATTGAAAGAAAATGACTTGGATTCGCAGTTTGAACTTGTTTTCAATACAATGTTGCAAGATGAAAATCTACAAAAAAGTTTAAGTAAAAATATGAAAGCGCTGGCAAAGCCAAACGCAACTAAAGATATTGTTGACGAAATTATAAAATTGATAGAACGTTAAGGCTTCGCCCTTATGAATTGCAGTAAACAAATTTCGTCAAAACATAAAATAAAACAGAATTTAAAATGAATATAGAGCAAATACATAACGTTTATTTTATCGGTATAGGTGGTATAGGCATGAGTAATCTGGCACGCTATTTTAAAACGCTTGGTAAACAAGTTGCGGGCTATGATAAAACGCCATCAGTATTAACCAACGAGTTGATAGCGTCAGGTATTGCAATTCATTTTGAAGATGATGTGGCTCTCATTCCATCTCATTTTTCTGTTGAAACCACATTGGTAGTAGTGACTCCAGCAGTTCCTGTTTCACATTCACAATGGAATTTCTTTCTTGAAAATAATTTTGTGATTAAAAAAAGAGCAGAGGTTTTAGGAATCATAACAAAAGATACTTTTTGTTTTGCTGTAGCAGGTACGCATGGTAAAACTACCACGTCAGGTATTTTAGGACATATTTTATATGAAAGTGGTATCGATGTTACTGCCTTCATAGGTGGTATAGTTGAAAATTATAATTCAAATTTGATCGGGAACGGAAAAACAGTTACCGTTGTTGAGGCAGATGAATTTGATCGTTCGTTTTTACATTTGCACCCAGATATTGCATGCATCACTTCAATGGATGCTGATCATCTAGATATTTACGGTACAAGTGATGCCATCGAAGCTTCATTCGTGGAGTTTGCTTCTAAAATTGAGGATAAAAATAAATTATTCATTACCCAAGAATTACCATTAGAGGGTATGGTTTGTAGTATCAATCAAAATACGGCTTACAGTGCTTTAAATATTCGTATTGCTAATGGTAGCTATGTTTTTGACATACAAACGCCAACCGAAATTATTAAAGATTTGCAATTTGCTTTGCCAGGAAAACACAATTTGATGAATGCTTTGATGGCTGTTGCAATGGCCAATCTTTATGGAGTTACTGCTGATGCTATTGCAAAAGGGCTTGCCTCATTTAAAGGGATAAAAAGAAGATTTTCCTATCAAATTAAAAGGGAAAACAAAGTTTATATAGATGATTATGCGCATCATCCAACTGAAATCAATGCAGTGCATCAGGCAGTTCGTGAATTGTACCCTAATCAAAAAGTGTTGGCTGTTTTTCAACCACACTTGTTTAGTAGAACGCATGATTTCGCTGAGGATTTTGCAACTAGTTTAGCGGCGTTTGATGAAATTATTTTGCTAGATATTTATCCTGCGAGAGAACTTCCAATGGAAGGGGTAAATTCGGCTTGGTTGTTGCAAATGATACAGAATGAAAATAAAAAATTAATGAGCAAACCAGAGTTAATTCCTGCAATTTTGCAGAGTGATGCGTCTATTATTGTGACCATTGGCGCTGGAGATATAGGAGAGCTTGTTGTATCAATTAAAGAGGCTATCAATGAAACGATTTAACTGGACAAATATCCGATTACTGTTGATGTTCTTCTTAGTGATTTTTCTTTTTTCGTTCACATCAAAACGAAATGAAAATCGAAAATTGAAAGGGGTAGAGATTCTTTTTGTTGAAGAAACAAGTCCTTTTGTTAAACAAGAAGCGGTTAATAAATTGTTAATAGAAAATAATGGGGATGTAAAAAGTATTCAAAAACTTGCTCTAGATTTGAGTTCGTTGGAGCACACCCTCAATTCACAAAAAATGATCAAGCAATCAGATGTTTTTGTGACTATTGATGGTGTGCTTAAAGCTGTAATAAAACAAAGAACGCCAATTGCAAGAATTTTTGCAGGAGAACGTTCGTTTTATGTTGACTATGAAGGTAATAAAATGCCTTTGTCCAACAATTTTACAGCAAGAGTTCCGCTTGTTTCGGGAGCAATTGAGTCAGTAAATAACGAAGATTTGATAGCAGCATTGAAGATGATTTATGATGACGATTTTTTGAAAAAAAATATCATCGGGATGGAAATTATGCCCAATGCTAGCTTGAAAATGTATAATAGAAATTTTGATTACCGCATTGATTTTGGTAATTTGAAAAATGCGGCAACGAAATTTAGAAACTACAAAGCTTTTTTTCAAAAGGCTGTTTTAGATAATTCGTTAGAAAAATATAAAAAAATTGACCTCCGATTTACGGATCAAGTAGTGTGCACTAAATAGAAGAGAATGGAAAAAGAGAACATTGCAGTAGGACTAGACATTGGGACAACCAAAATTGTTGCCATGATAGGTAAAAAGAATGAATATGGTAAGCTTGAAATTTTAGGTTTAGGTAAATCTAAAAGTTTAGGCGTGGCACGTGGTGTTGTAAATAACATTACACAAACTATTCAGTCAATACAACAAGCAATTCAAGAGGCGGAGATTGATTCGGGGTTTAAAATTAAAGATGTTGTGGTTGGTATTGCTGGCCAGCACATTCGTAGTATACAGCATACAGATTACATAAGCAGAAATAATCCAGAGGAAGTAATTGGTGGTAACGATATTCAGTTGTTAATTGATCAGGTTAACAAACTTGCCATGTTACCTGGAGAAGAAATTATACACGTACTGCCTCAAGAGTTTAAAATTGATGGGCAGTCTGAAATCAAAGAGCCTATCGGTATGTACGGAGGGCGCTTAGAGGCAAGTTTCCATGTTGTGGTAGGTCAAGCAGCCTCAATTCGTAATGTAGGGAGATGTATTCAAAGCTCAGGTATTGAATTGTCAGGTCTAACATTAGAGCCATTAGCATCTGCTGATGCGGTGTTAAGTCAAGAAGAAAAAGAAGCTGGAGTCGCTCTTATTGATATTGGTGGTGGTACAACCGATTTAGCCATTTTTAAAGATGGAATTATTCGTCATACTGCTGTAATTCCTTTTGGAGGCAACGTAATAACAGATGACATTAAGGAAGGTTGTTCGATTATCGAAAAGCAGGCTGAACTATTGAAGGTAAAATTCGGATCAGCATGGCCTGGCGAAAACAAGGACAATGAAATTGTTTCAATACCTGGCTTAAGAGGTAGAGAACCAAAAGAAATCTCCTTGAAAAATCTTTCTAAAATTATTCATGCACGTGTAGTAGAGATTATTGATCAAGTATTTACAGAAGTGAAAGCCTATGGACATGAAGACCCAAGAAAAAAACTTATTGCCGGAATTGTTTTAACGGGTGGTGGTGCTCAATTAAAACATATCAAACAATTAGTTGAATACATAACCGGAATGGATACACGTATTGGTTACCCAAATGAGCATTTAGCCGGTAATTCAGGTGAAGAGATTTCAAGTCCATTGTACGCAACGGCAGTTGGTTTGGTAATGAAGAGCATTGAAAATAATTCTCAAAGTGCAGTTCGATTGGGGAGCGTGGAGCAACCAAAAGAAGTGGTGTATAGAGCTCCTGTGGCACAAGTGCCCACTTATGAGCCAGTAGTTGAAACAATTGTAGAAGAGCAGGAGCCGTTAAACGCTGCAAAAGAGAGCTCAACTGTTAGCCGAATACAGAAAAATTTCTTTGATAGATATGTGGATAAAATCAAAGAGTTTTTAGATAACGTGGAATAAAATAACAAAGTTTAAAAGAAGTAATTAATAATATAAAAAAATCCAAAATTATGCCAAGCAACACAGAATTTGGAAGTATATCATTTGATTTGCCCAAAAATCAATCAAATGTGATAAAAGTTATAGGAGTTGGTGGTGGTGGTAGCAACGCAATCAACCACATGTTCAGACAAGGAATCAAAGGGGTAGATTTTATCGTTTGTAATACCGACTCGCAAGCATTACACAACAGTGCCGTGCCTAACAAAATTCAGTTAGGTATGAACCTTACCGAAGGTTTAGGTGCTGGTGCCAATCCAGATGTTGGACAACAATCTGCTATCGAAAGCATTTCAGAAATTGAAAAAATGCTAGATCAAAACACTAAAATGGTGTTTATTACTGCTGGAATGGGTGGTGGAACAGGAACAGGTGCTGCGCCTGTGATTGCTCAATTAGCTAAAGAGCGTGATATCTTAACTGTTGGTATTGTAACGCTTCCTTTCTTGTTTGAAGGAAAGGTACGTCAAGACCAAGCGCTTATAGGTATTGAAAAGCTGCGTAAGCAAGTAGATTCTTTGATCGTTATCAACAATAATAAATTAAGAGAGGTTTACGGAAATCTTGGTTTCAAAGCAGGATTTTCAAAGGCTGACGAGGTTTTAGCAACGGCATCAAGAGGTATAGCAGAGGTAATTACACATCACTATACTCAAAATATTGATTTACGTGATGCTAAAACGGTTTTATACAATAGTGGTACTGCCATTATGGGTTCTGCTACTTCATCAGGTGAAAACAGAGCTAAAGAGGCTATTGTAGCGGCTTTAGATTCTCCTTTGTTGAATGATAATAAAATTACAGGCGCCAAGAACGTATTGTTGCTTATCGTTTCAGGAACCAATGAAATTACTATCGATGAAATTGGAGAAATCAATGACCATATTCAAATTGAGGCAGGACACAATGCCAATATTATCATGGGTGTTGGTGAGGATGAAGCACTTGGTGATTCAATTGCAGTGACAATCATAGCTACTGGTTTTGATATTGAACAACAAAACGATATTGTTAATACTGAGCCAAAAAAAATCATTCACACGCTTGAAGATGAACAGCGCAGTGTACACAATTTAAGTAATACTAGTGTTACGGCTTTTGATATCAATATAGAATCTCCGGTGGCTCCTGCTCCTACAGACCGCATCGTTTTTGATTTAATCGATGATGAAGAAACTGAGGTAGTTGCAAAACAAGAAAAACCAACTTTGCAAGCTGAAGAGCTAATAGGAATGTCTGATTTTATTAAAAACTTAGATGTTTCTTTCGAAATTGTTTCGCCAATTACTGATATTGATTTCGTAGTTACTAATGCTGTTACTGAACCACAGGTAGTTAATAAAGTAGTAGAAAAACAAGAACAAGCTGCTTTTTCTTTTGATTTGCCACTTTTTAAAACAGAGCCTGCTGCACCGGTGCAGGAAAATAAAGTTTATTTTGAGCTAACTAATGAAACAAAGGAGATCAAAGTAAATGAGGCCGTGCAGTTTGTACCTGTAACTGAGCACACAGATAACGGTATTATCAAGTATTCGTTAGAGGAATTCATGGAGCCAGAGCCTGAGTTTTTGCCTAAATCGGCAGTTAAGGCGGCGGAGCCAGTAATTCCTGCAGAGCTAAACATTACAGTTAAGCAGGTAGAGCGTGCTCCAGAGCATCAAGCGGTTGATTTTTCGACAGTGTCACCAACTGAAATGACTATTGAAGAATCATTACGAATGAAAGCTGATGAGCGTCGTAAAAAACTTAAGGAGTTTAATTATAAATTCCATAACAATGTGTCAAAATTTGAGGAGTTCGAAAAAGAACCTGCATACAAACGCTTAGGAATTGATATTTCAAACAATCAAGTACAAAGTACACATTCTAGAATATCAGTAGGTACAGATAGTAACAATGATTTGCAACTGCGATCAAACAACTCGTATTTGCATGACAATGTAGATTAATTACTACTATTACTCGTTAAAAATAACCCGAAAATCAATCTATTTTCGGGTTATTTTTTTTGATGCTATGACACAAACAGCAGTTGCTATTACGGTTAAAATGCTGTAAATTTGTCGAGCCTTTTTCCAGCTGTCGTTGCAAGCTTTTGGTATAAAATACTTTTTTCCATCGCCTTAAAATAGCTTCCTTTGGTCGCTTTTTAAGCCCAAGAAAAAAATGTATTTTATCCTCAAAAGGCTTTTCACTTTCATCTGGGGCAGAGAGGATCATTCATAAATCGTCTCCGTTAAAATAGTAAAATAAAATTTAAAACCCAATATATGAGTTTATCAGTACAAATCATGGACGAAATGAAAACCGCCATGAGAGCCAAAGATACCGTTGCCTTAGAAGCTTTAAGAGCCATTAAAAGTGAAATCCTTTTAGCACAAACAGCCTCTGGATCTAAAGAGGAAATTACCGAAGATGAGGAAATAAAATTGTTACAACGTTTGGTAAAAACACGTAAAGAGAGCGCAAGAATCTTTACAGAGCAAAATCGTTTGGATTTGGCTGAGCCAGAATTGGCACAAATTTCGGTAATTGAAAAGTTCTTACCAGCTCAGTTGAGTGAGGAGGAAGTAGAAGTAATCATTGCTAAAATTATTGCCGAAACTGGAGCATCAGGTATCGCTTCAATGGGTAAAGTGATGGGGTTAGCTTCTGCACAATTAGGAGGAACAGCCGAAGGGAAAACCATTTCAACTATCGTAAAAAAATTATTGACCTAGTAAGAAATAGTTGTGCTACAATTTTAAATTGTAAATCTAAAATCGTTACTTGCGGCTCTTTACTAAAATAGCTCATTCTGTTCTTCTATTACCTAAATTCCCGCAAATTGGTTCCAAATCAATACGCATTAGAGTAGGGGAGAGAACAGTTAAATAATGTGATTTCAGCTGTAGCCTAAATGGTTAACCTAGGATCTTATCAGTTGCTATTTTTAGGAGTAGAAGCCCAAACTGGCTGTGTAGTTCAACTGGATAGAATATCAGATTTCGACTCTGAGGGTTGCAGGTTCGAACCCTGTCGCGGCCACCAAGTTTTAAAGCTTCAACTGAGTTTCTTTTGCGGAATTAAGTTGAAGCTTTTTTAATTTTAATTAGCTACTAGTATGACAATTCAATGGCTTGTTTCTGTTTTTTTTGTCTCACTGCTTTCCATCTATCTGCTATTTGTAATAGTAGAGCCTATTTTTATATTTCTTTTTAATAGACCGATTTATATTCATCTTTATCCATTTCCCAGTAAACTTACCTCGGTTCAACAAGTTTTAATAGCGCGTTATTATCCTTTTTATACAAGGTTATCCACTAGAAAAAAACGTTACTTTGAGCATAGGATCGTAAAGTTTTTAAAGCGATACCAATTCGTGGGCAGAGATATTGAAATAACGGATGAAATCAAACTTCTTATCGCAGGAAGCTATGTTATGTTGACTTTTGGTTTGCGCAAGTATTTGATACGCGTATTTGAAACCATAATCGTTTATCCGAAATCTTATAAATTATCAAGCAATGACAACTTTCATAAGGGGGAGTTCAATGCCAAAGCAAAAGCAGTTGTATTTTCATGGGAAGATTTTTTGCTGGGATTGCAGTCAGAAAATGACAATGTAAATTTAGGTTTACATGAATTTGGCCATGCTTTGCATTTTCATGGCTTGAGAAGCAAAGATGCAAGTGCCATTGTGTTTTATGATGCGTTTAATTTGGCAATAAGTTACTTTTTAGATCCTAACCTCAAAAAACAATTGCAACAAAAAGGGTATTTCAGAGATTATGCGTACGTTAACGAATTTGAATTTATGGCAGTGGTGTTTGAATATTTTTTTGAGTCGCCACAGCTTTTTAAAAAAAATCATCCCGCCTTATTTGCTCATGTCTCAATTATGTTGAATATCAGATAGGTGTTTGTGGTTTGAGTGCTCTATTTTTGCTACTCAAATGTAATATTTTTAGCGTAATGGGACATGTTCTTTTTCTTGAAAGGTTTACGTTATTTTCTATTTTGAAAAAGAAATGTTTTAGGTCTCGTAAAGCATTGCAACTATTTTTACAGATAGTAGTAATCTTATTGATATTCCCACGCTAAAAAAAAAGAACACCCCAAAATTAAGCGCTAGCCAATCTTGGAGTGTTATATTCATTTTATTTTTTTAGAGCGTTGTAATCGCTTTTAAGTCGGCAACCGTAGCAATTGGGTCAGTTGCCCCAAAAACGTAGCTTCCGGCCACTAAAACATCAGCGCCAGCTTCTGCTAACTGACGGGCGTTTTTGTTGGTTACACCACCATCTATTTCAATAATGGTTTGCGCTCCTTTGCGGGTAATCAAAGCTTTTAGTTTTTCTACTTTTGAGTATGTATTTTCAATGAAAGATTGTCCTCCAAAACCAGGATTGACACTCATGATACAAACCAAATCAATGTCATTAATCACATCTTCTAACAAATCAATTGAAGTATGCGGATTGATAGCAACGCCTGCTTTCATTCCTTCGGCTTTAATGGCTTGCAGTGTTCTGTGTAAATGTGTGCACGCTTCATAATGTACGCTAAGAATATTAGCTCCTAGGTCGGCAAATGTTTTAATGTATCGATCTGGATCTACAATCATTAAATGTACATCAATTGTTTTAGTAGCGTGTTTTGCAATGGCTTGCAAAACGGGCATTCCATATGAAATGTTAGGTACAAAAACGCCGTCCATGATGTCTATATGAAACCAATCGGCTTCACTGTTGTTGATCATTTCAATGTCGCGCTGTAGGTTTCCAAAGTCAGCTGCTAATACTGATGGAGCAATAAGTGTGTTTTTCATTGTGTAGTTGTTGTTTGTGCAAAAATAGTTTTTTTAGACCAATTGCGGTACTTTTTCAGTAAGAAGAAACAACGACTTTTAGAAAGGTAGGTAGCGTAAGGGATTACTTCACTTCGCTTTTATTTTTATCTGAGTTCAGTGAACTTCGTTTGCAGCGACATCCTTTTGTGCAGCGTTAGCGAAACAAAAGATATAGCGAATAGCCCGACCCGAAGTTTTTACGGAGGGTTACGCCAAGGGAGTGAATAGTGAGATGTGAATAGTGAATAGTGAATAGTGAATAGTGAATAGTGAATAGTGAATAGTGAATAGTGAAT
>CAZMHK010000121.1:0-223 GCA_964566045.1 uncultured Flavobacterium sp. | reverse complement strand
AGCGAATAAAATTCCACTAAGTTATTTGAAATGAGAATAGGGTAGTTTTTGAGGCAGCGTTAGCATTGTGCTATGGAAACTCAGAATTTGAACACGCCTTTGAAGTCTTATAAGGACTTGATAGTTTGGAAAGCATCTATGAATTTGGTTCTTGATGTATATCGAATTAGTTCCGTGTTTCCAAAGTCAGAACAATTGATTTTGACTTCGCAAATGCGTCGCT
>CAZMHK010000120.1:0-10056 GCA_964566045.1 uncultured Flavobacterium sp. | reverse complement strand
CTATCAAAAATGGCTTTCATATTTTAATTTTAAAGAAAGATTTTAAAATAGATATATAAATTAACATTAATCACTCAAAAGAGCGTGCAAATAGCCTTAAAATGATTTTTACTTGTTTTTTAGCACATAAATGTGTGAGGAATACTCATTAGTCCTCATTGCTTTCAAATTACTTTGCAATCCTATAAAAAAAGCTTGGATAAAATTCATTTTACCATTTTTATACTTTTCGGATAAGAGACTAACATAAAAAGAATCAAATTTCATTGGAAGTACTTTTTTCAATTTCATGTTTTCTTTTGCAAATAAAAGTTCAATTGCCTTTTTAGAGAAATGCCAAAAATGAATAGGTACGTCATACGCGGCCCAAAATTTTCCGTAATGCTTTGCATCAAAAGATTTGAAGTTAGGAACAGCCACAATTAAAGTTCCGCTAGGTTTTAATAATCGCTTAAGTTCTTTAATTTGAAAATCAAGATCTGGCACATGCTCCAATACGTGCCACATTGTGATAACATCAAAAGAATGGTTAGCCAACTCAGTTGTATTCTCAACAAATGAAATTCCCTTTGAAATTGCAATGGATTTAGCTTTTGGGCTGGGTTCAATTCCAGTAGTCTTCCAACCATTTTGTTTTGCTACAGCAAGAAAATCTCCAGTACCCGCACCAATATCTAAAATTGATCCTTTTGCTGATTGTTCAAGATTTATCAAATTCAACTTATTTTTGAGCGCAATACCTTTTACTACATGATACGCTTTTTCAAAAAGAGAACGTTTACTATCGGTGTGCGAAATATAATCATCGCTCTCGTAATATTTACCCAATTGATCCAAACTAGGTTGTGGCTGTGTAACCAACATATCTAAATTTGAATCATAGTATAAATTAAAAATTTCCTGAGAAACAGAATGATCTTTAACAGTTAAAAAAGGCTGTTGATTTGAAATATCCATTAATTTATTATGCTTTTGTTTTTATTAGTAAACGAAACCCTGAAAAGCACAAACAGCGTTTTTCAGGGTTAAAAAATTATTTTATTCTGTCACTTCTAAGTAATGACGGGACTTTCGGCCGTAGTTTCACGTGGAACAAGATTAACTATCTACCCATGTAAATCAACAAAACTGAAATATCACTCGGCGAAACACCACTAATTCTTGAGGCTTGTGAAATAGTTACCGGTCGAATTTTACTTAATTTCTGCTTTGCTTCGATTGACATTGATTTGATTTTATCGTAATCAAAATTCTCAGGAATCTTCACATCTTCTAAACGAGTTAATTTATCAGCATTATTTCGTTCTTTTTCGATATATCCTGAATATTTAACTTGAATTTCAGCTTGCTCTAGAATTTCTTGATCCAATTCATTTTCTTGAACATATTCTTTAACTTTATCAAATTTCATGATATCTTCCAAATCAATCTGCGGACGAGAGAAAACTTTAAACATTTTATCCCCTTGCGAAATCAAAGCAGTATTTTTTGACTCTAATATTGGATTAGCTTCTGCGACTGAAACACTAGTTTCTTTAAAAAAGGCAACCATCTTCTCCGACTCTTTCAATTTATGCTCCATTCTAAGCAAACGAGCTTCGGAAGCTAAACCTATCTCATACGACATTGGGGTCAATCTAAAATCGGCATTATCCTGACGCAACAAAGTTCGGTACTCAGCACGTGAGGTAAACATTCTGTATGGCTCTTCTGTACCTTTGGTAATTAAGTCATCAATTAAAACACCAATGTAAGCTTCGTCACGTTTCAAAATTAAAGGCGCTTTTTCATGCACTTTTAAATGCGCATTAATACCAGCCATTAAACCTTGCGAAGCTGCTTCTTCATAACCTGTTGTGCCGTTAATTTGCCCGGCAAAATATAAACCTTCAACCAACTTAGTTTCGAGCGTATGCTTTAATTGTGTGGGAGGAAAATAATCATACTCTATCGCATATCCAGGTCTAAAAAATTTTACTTTTTCAAAACCAGCGACAGAACTCAAAGCTTTGAATTGAATATCTTCAGGAAGAGAAGTTGAAAAACCATTTACGTAAACTTCACAAGTATTCCAACCTTCTGGCTCAACAAAAAGTTGGTGCCTTTCCTTATCAGCAAAACGATTAATTTTATCTTCAATAGATGGACAATAACGCGGACCCAAACTTTTTATACGACCGTTAAACATTGGGGAACGATCAAAACCTTCACGCAAAATATCATGGACTTGCAAAGAAGTATATGTCATGTGACAAGATCTTTGATGCATTAATGGTTTTGTAACATCCGAATATGAAAATTTATCAGGACGAGCATCGCCTTTCTCTTCATTCATTTTAGAAAAGTCAAGAGAGCGCCCATCAACACGAGGAGGAGTACCCGTTTTCATTCTGCCAGCTTCAAAACCTACAGCAACCAAATCTTCAGTAATGCCGTGCGCTGCACTTTCGCCTGCTCTACCTCCACCAAATTGTTTTTCTCCGATATGAATTAATCCATTCAAAAAAGTACCATTTGTAAGCACAACAGATTTGGATCGAATTTCAACACCAAGAGAAGTTTTGATTCCTTTTACTTTACCATTTTCGATAATCAACCCTTTCACCATCTCTTGATAAAAATCAAGATTAGGAGTTCCTTCAAGCATCATTCGCCACTCTTCAGCAAAACGCATACGATCGCTCTGAACTCTTGGAGACCACATTGCAGGACCTTTAGACTTATTCAACATTTTAAATTGAATCGCCGTACGATCAGAAACTATTCCCGAATAACCACCAAGAGCATCAATCTCTCGAACGATTTGTCCCTTGGCAATTCCACCCATTGCAGGATTACAAGACATTTGCGCAATGTTTTGCAAACTCATTGTCACCAACAAAGTTTTTGAACCTAAATTTGCTGCCGCTGCCGCGGCCTCGCTACCAGCGTGCCCTGCACCAACAACAATCACATCATATTCGTTTTGAAACATCATTATTTATTTTTACACCAAAATAGGTGAAACTAATTATTTTCTAAAAATTAAATTAACTGTTCCACGTGAAACACATCACTAACGAGAAAATTTCGTGTTCCACGTGAAACATGACATAATATAAAATCGTCAAATGTTTCACGTGAAACATTAATCACTAAAATTATTAATCGTGTTCCACGTGAAACAAAGCGATCTTTTCGTCTTCTTTATTGCGCATTAAAACTTCATCACTTTCAGATTTGTCTTTATAACCACAGTAATGCAAAATACCATGAACTAAAACCCTTTTTAATTCCTCACTGAATTCTACATTAAAATCTAAAGCGTTCTCTTTAACTCGCTCAACCGATATAAATATATCACCATTAAGCTCATTACCTACACTATAATCAAAACTGATAATATCTGTCAAAGTATCATGCTGCAGATACTCTACA
This sequence comes from uncultured Flavobacterium sp., assembly GCA_964566045.1. Taxonomy (GTDB): domain Bacteria; phylum Bacteroidota; class Bacteroidia; order Flavobacteriales; family Flavobacteriaceae; genus Flavobacterium. The sequence goes on along the minus strand of CAZMHK010000120.1, from coordinate 6,639 downwards.
TTAATTTTATGAAGGTAATCATCATCACAGAAAATATAATTAATTTCACCTTCTTTTTTACCTTCAGACTTAATAACAAGTTGCAACCATTGTTCGATCGCAATTTCGTTATCTAATTCAAAATCGGTTTCGTAATTAAAATTGATCATTTTTTATTAAAATATTCTTGAACTTTTTGATTAAAATTCGAGCGCAAAGGTAACGATTGTCTATTTAAAATCTCTATGCTATTTAAATAATCTAACAATCGCTGCGGTAGCGCACTTGATGTATTCAAAAACTCTTTCTTTTTTACTTCAGCCTGCCTTTTAGTGTCTTGACCTTGTTCCTGCACTGCTGACTTCAGCTTCAATAATTCTTGCTGAATATTTAAAACACGTTGTAAAGATTCATTCTTGAAACCCTTATTAAGCAATTGCTTCTCGAGCTGTTTCATTTGCTCAAGAGCAGCACTACCCTTGAAACCTAGACCTTGCCTATTCAATTCATTTTCTAAAGCTTCACGTAACAGTTGTTGTTCTCTATAAATTTCCATTATAGCCTTAGCATCACCTTCATCGCTTTGGCCCTCTTTACCTGACTGACCATTAGAACCAGATCCGGGCTTACTGCCTTCTTTACCATCTTGCCCTTGCTTTCCTTTCTTAATCTTTTGATTCAGGCTCTCTTGTTTCTGAATAATATCTGGAAGTTGCATCCCATCACCATCACCAGGTTTGGGCTTGCCACCGCTACTACCAGACATTTGATTTTGCATATTATTTAAAATATTACTCAAAAAATCAGCCAATTTATTTGCAGAAGCAACAGTAAATTGTTGGTGCGAAACTCCTTTTGCTACCTGTGATTCAGTTAAACGATAAATCGCATTATCGATGTTATAATAAACATTACCAATTTCCTTAGTAACAGTCTCTTCAATTTTAGCATTACGCAAAGACATTGCAAATAAACTATCATCGACATGTTTAAATTGCAGCTTTAAATCCTGTTGCTTTTTAATTAACTTATTAAAGTTTGGACTTCCGTTTCTTAACGTTTTAAACTGCTTTAATAAGTCTTCCTGCGATAGTGAAAACGCTAACAGATTATCTAAAACCTGACGAAGCACTTCAACATCTTCCTCTAGTACCTCACCCGCAGCAGCATCCATGTCCATTTTCATTTTCATAGCAAGCTCCTTCATTTTTTTACCAGCACTTATTTGACTATTACTAGCCTTTTCCTTTTTACCAGTCTTTAAGTCATCAACAGATTTTTGTAAATCATCATCAATACTTTTTTCCTTTTTGCCGTCATCAGGAATAGCGACAGGATTCTTTAAGTCTTTATTTTCCTTTTTTAATTCATTTAAATCTTGCTTGAGTTTGTCAAAATCTTTATTAATTTCTTCTTGCTTTTCTATCTCATCACCGTTTTTAGAATCAGCATTCTTCAGCTGTTTATCTCCCAACTCATTCAACCTTTCAGACAATTTTTCAGCTTTTTTCTCAACATAATATCTTTTAGTTAACTCCACCAACTGCTCAAGATTTTTGACTTGATTTTTACTATTTTGTTTGAATTTATCAAGCTTCGTGAGTAAATCTTCATTTTGAATTTTTTCATTTAACTGTTTTAATTCATCCAATAACTTCTCGTTTTTTTCTAATTCTTTTTCTGCGCGTTCAAATCGCTTTTGCAACTCTTCTTTCTTTGCATCATTTTTCTCAGAATTAAATTTATCCAAATTGTTCTCTAATTTATCAACAAAATCCTTCATAACTTGATCTTGTTTAACTTGTTTTTTCACAAAATCAGCTACCTTCATTTGATCCTTAAAATCGAGTAAATCTTTTTCTTTACCAATTTTTTGAAGCTTATCAATATCATTTAATTGCTTTTCTTGATTTTTTAATGACTTCTGTAAACCATCAATACTTTGATTTTGTTCCATCATCAAGTTATCTTCAGCTTCTTCTTTTGACTCTACTCGGCTAGAAAAAACAGCAGATTTAGAACTTTTAAAATTATGCAACACGTCATTATCAAAAACCTCAAAATAATAATCATAAGTAGTTCCTTTTTCAATAGCAAGATTACTTGGAAAAGAAAACACAAATTTGTCAACAACACCTCCTTTGATAGACAATGTTCCACGTTTGGCACTACTAGGATTGTCTTTTTTATAATACACAATTTGAAGTTTTGAAATACCATAATCATCGGCAATTTGACCTATCACAAAGGAACTAGCAACCTTTAAACTATCAGGAGCGTGACTTACAGCAATACTAGGATAAGCATCTTTAACAACATTAAACTGATAACTTAATTTTTCATAATTTTTAAACCTACTATTGGAGGTAATTATTTGATATTGTGTATTTTGAACAATTTTTTTTGCTAATAAATAATTATTTTCACTCTTGTTGAATAAAAAACTTTGAATACCATCAAAAAACACAACTTTACCAGTTGCTTGGGTTTTAATTTGCCATGAAACCATCGTACCTTCAGGTATTACAGCGTTACCGCTTCCTTGTATAATTTCGTCTTTTCGTTTCAAGTAAGATGGGAATTGCAACCTCATATCAAACATTTCAATAGCAGGTACAGCTACAACTTCTAATTCTAAGTTATCGGATACCACATCATTTGCAACCAATTTAAAAGCCACATTTTCATTTACCTTACTAAATTTATATTGAAAAACATTACCACCCAATGACTCCATAAAATAACTTTCATCATTTACCTGCACCATAATATTTTCAGGAACAACTTTTCCTTTTGTTTCAACACGCAAAATAAAATCCTTACCCTCTAGAACCACTAAATTGTTATTACCAATAACAAAGGAGAAAGGAGCGGGAGGAGAAAAAGCTTTGTTAAATTGCACTACCCTACCAAAACTTTGAGATAAAATAGCGCTATTACCAGAAACAAAAAACAATAAGAAAATAGCAACAGGAATAATCGCCAAAGGGTAATATTTTTTATTTGATGAAAAATCAATAGCATTTGTAAATGGAACAAATTTCAAATCAACAACTTTCTGCTCAATAGCAGCAACATACAATTCTGAATGTACTACCTCATTTTTATCCTTTGCTAATTGCAAAAAATTAGTCAATTTATCACTCACTTCGGAAAAATGTTTACCAATTATAGCTGACGCACCATTATAATCAATGCCATCCCTAAGTTTCAACAGCTGAGAAATTGGAATAATAACAAAACGAATTAGCAGAAAAACTTCAACAATTATAAAAGACCAAAACAGAATACTTCTACCCCACATTGGCAACCATAAAAAATACTCTACAAAAACAGTAACGAACAAGTATATCAAACCTAAACCAACAAAAAACAAGCTACCACGAAGCAACTCATTGAGGTAAAATTTCCTGATAAACAATTCTAACTTCGAATAAATAAGTTCTTGACTATCCACTGCAAATGATTTAATAATATAACCAATAAAAATACTAATTATAAACCAAATAGGGAATAATAATTAGAATTTCGATACTATAAAAAATATCAAAAACTACCAGATAAAAATGAAACTGTATCTTTGCTACAAATTTTACAACTATGTCTAAACAAGTTCGAGTGCGTTTTGCACCAAGTCCAACCGGACCTTTACATATTGGCGGAGTTCGTACCGCACTATTCAATTATTTATTTGCTAAAAAAAACAACGGTGTTTTCTATGTAAGAATTGAAGATACAGACCAAAACAGATTTGTTCCTGGTGCAGAAGAATATATCATGGAGGCATTGGATTGGTTAGGAATTGCTCCTGATGAAACCATTGGTAAAAACGAAAAATTTGGACCTTACCGTCAAAGCGAAAGAAAGGCTCTGTACCAAAAATATGCAGCAGATTTAATCGCATCAGGCAATGCGTACTATGCATTTGATACCGCAGAAGCTTTAGATGCGGCTAGAAAATTAGAAGAAGAACAAGGAAAAACTTTTATCTACAATCATACTAATAGAGAAAAACTAGATACATCTCTAGTAATTTCTGCTGAAGAAACAGCGAAGAGAATTGCGGCTGGCGAACATTATGTGATCCGTTTTAAAACTCCAATAAACGAAACTTTGCATTTACATGATATCATTCGTGGTGATGTAAAATTTGACACCAATCTCTTAGACGATAAAGTGTTGTTTAAGAGTGACGGAATGCCAACATACCATTTAGCTAATATTGTTGACGATCATTTAATGGAAACAACGCATGTTATTCGTGGTGAAGAATGGTTACCATCTATGCCTCTACATGTACTACTATACAGAGCATTTGGCTGGGAAGCACCACAATTTGCACATTTACCATTAATCATGAAGCCAATTGGGAACGGAAAATTATCAAAACGTGATGGTGATAAGATGGGATTCCCTGTATTTCCATTAGATTGGAAAACAGAAGAAGGAATTTCATCAGGATACAAGGAGAAAGGATTTTTCCCAGAAGCCGTGATTAACTTTTTAGCTTTACTTGGCTGGAATGACGGAACGGACAAAGAACTATTTTCGTTAGATGAACTAGTCGCATCATTTGACTTACATAGAGTTCACAAATCTGGAGCAAAATTTGATCCTGAAAAAAACAAATGGTTCAATCACCAGTACTTAATTAAACAAGAAGATGCTAATTTGGCAAAGGCCTTCTCTCCTATTTTGATAGAAAAAGGTTTTGCAATAGATGAATCCAAACTTATTAAAATAGTTTCCTTGATTAAAGAACGTGCCCATTTTGTATCAGAATTTTGGGAAATGAGTGATTTCTTTTTTGTGGCTCCAGCAAGCTATGATGAAAAAGCAAGCAAAAACTGGAAAGCTGAAACTCCTGCATTAATGCAAGAATTAATATCTGTAGTGGAGGAAATTAACGATTTCACATCTGAAAATATCGAAACAATTGTAAAAGATTGGATGACTAAAAACGAAATTGGAATGGGAAAAATTATGCAACCCTTTCGATTGAGTTTAGTTGGAGCCCTAAAAGGACCTCACCTATTTGACATTGTTGAACTAATTGGAAAAGAAGAAACAATTTCGAGAATTCAGAAAGCAATAGAAACGTTATAAAAACAAAATGCCCCAAAAAAAATATTTTTTGGGGCATTTCCATTACTCATAAAGAGTTAATTACTAATCGTGCTCAAAAAAAGTAACTTTATAATATTCTTTATTATCAGATTCAATTAACCATATCCCTTTATCAGAGGAAAAAGAATTGATAGAAATTTTATTTTTAGGCCCACCCAAACCGGCTACATAACTTCGAAGCTTTTGATTATCTTTTATAACACTAAAAGTATTCATATCAAAATTAAGATATTTAAAATCGGCCAAAGTATAAAAAGCAACAACTTCAGTTTTTGCGTATTCAGCTACACCCATTTTATCCACTTCAAAAAGTAATTTATCATTTTTAATAATATCACCATTATTGGAATTTACTTTACTGTAAAAATAATAGGGATCTGAAGCACTATTATGAATGGAGAAGATAATATTACCTTGAACAATATCAAAGTCAAGATTTAATTTGAGTTTAACAGCATTCTTTTTTATTTGCTCATCTACTAAATCTTCCGTTTTCTGCCAAATTTTGTTACCCTTTGCATCAAATTTAACTATGTAATAACCTTGTACATCATTGTTCACAAACTCACCATCTTTTTTCCCATATAAACCATAAATATATAAGTTACCAGTAACTGCATCTAAATAAAAATTATTAATTGATAACTGATCTGAGAAACCCTCAACGGTTGAACTACCAAAAGTTCTATTTGATGACATAGAAAAACCGTTAGCAGTAGAACCAATAGAACCACCACCATTATTAGAAAAAATTAAAGGCTTATTGATATCAACATCGTAAGCTAAATTTTCAATAACATTACCCTTATAATCATATATTGCTCTGTGAAGTATAAATGATTTAGTACTATTGTTGATAAATTTGGTAGCTATTTCAAAAGATTGTTTTCTATAGTACAATTTATAAGCAATTTCTTTAAGCTTGAAATAATCTTTTTTGTTTACATTCAAAAAATTTGGTTTAACCAGTTTTATGACTTCTGTTTTGCCACTTTTATAAATAAACTTATGTATAAAAATATCTTCTTTCTCTAATGATTCAACGTCTTTACTTTTTTCATTGCCTATATCAAAAGAAAACTCTTTGGAAAAAAATAACATTGGTTTCTTGTTATCAACTGTGGCTATCAATTTATTATCAGCATAGACTTTAGTATCAGCTACCCAACCAACACCATTGAATTGTGTACCACTAAAAGACTCATCAATGAACGAAGGATAAAAATCTAAAAACTTTCCATCTGTAACAATCGTTTGTTTTGAAGAATTTTCCACAGAATATAACTCTGCTTTATTAATTCCTCTAATAGAACCATAAGGTTTGCCTTTCTTAACCAATAACTCATTTTGATTTTTTAACAATTGAAATTCAATAGGCTTGTCATCTTTAACAAATTTCTCATCAACAATAACAATTTGAGCACTTACATAAATACTCGAAAGAAGTAAAATACACAAAAAAGATTTCTTCATAAAAATAAATATAAAACATTAAAATTAGTAATAACTCAAAAATAGCCAATTAGATTTAAC
>CAZMHK010000119.1:0-10065 GCA_964566045.1 uncultured Flavobacterium sp. | reverse complement strand
TTTCAGTTTTCCGCTTGTATGAAAGCGTATTCAGCCGTTCTGTTGCTGTTAATTGGTGTTTTAGTAGGATTATTATTTTTACGCTCTGATGTTGAGGCAACAATTTTTAGGCTACCAGGCCAATTATTTCAGCATAAAGGAGATCGTATTAGTAATGTATACACTTTTAAAATTATCAATAAAACCAATTCTGATTTTAAGGCTATTCGTTTTCAATTAAAAGATATTAAAGGTACCTTAAAAGTGGTTGGTAATCAAGAGTTACAAGTGCCTAAACAAGGCATGAGTAGCGGTACTTTGTTTATTGAAATCAATCAATATCTATTAGAAAGCGATAAAACCAAATTAAAAATTGAGGTTTATAACGGAAATGAAAAAATTCAAACTACGAACACTAATTTTTTAAGTCCACGTAGTTTTGATTGATTCGATTTTATTCTGAGGCAAAAATCTTTAAAAAAGACTAAAAATAAAAGCAATATGGAAAATCAAATAGGAAAGGAAAGCAATGGCGCAGCGCAGGTTTCTTCCTTAAAGTTCAAGGGTATTGGTTGGGGAACGGGAGTCGTAATTGCTTTTGGGTTATTTATGACGTTTATTTTGTATTTTGTTTTTACAGTACAATCCGACTCAAAGTATGACAATGAATTAGTTGTTGAAGAGTATTATAAACATGATGCACATTTTGGCGAAGAAATGACTCGTATTGAAAACGCAACCAACTTGGCTCAAAAACCGATTATTAACATGGTTTCAAGCGGAATAGAAATTGTTTTTCCTGAAGATTTTATTGCCAAAGATGTAACTGGAAAAGTGTCCCTGTACAGACCGTCTAACAAAAAATTAGATTTTGAAGTTCCAATTTCACTATCTAATGCCACTACTTTGCTCATACCTAAAAAAAGTTTGGCAGGCGGTCGATGGGACATTAATATGGAATGGCAATACAAAGGAAAATCTTATTTGTCAAAAGAAACAATTTATTTCAATTAGTCCTAAAGTCAAAAGTAGGAAGTTATTAAATGGCTTTAAGACTTTTGACTTTATGACATTATACTCTCAAAATGCTATACACTGCCTTTCTTTTTGGTATAATCAGTAGTTTTCATTGTATAGGGATGTGCGGACCAATAGCATTAATGTTGCCTGTTGATCGAAGCAATTCCGCTAAAAAAACAATTCAGATTCTAATCTATAATTTGGGAAGGTTAACAGCCTATGCTTCAATCGGACTTGTTTTTGGCTTACTTGGCAAAGGATTTTTCATGGCTGGTTTTCAGCAAAATTTGTCCTTATTCATTGGCTTGTCAATGATAGCGCTAGTACTCATTCCAGAAAAATTGTTGGCGAAGTACAATTTTTCAAAACCGGTTTTTAAAATAATTGCTAAAATTAAGACCGCTCTTGGGAGCCAATTCAAAAACAAAAGTTACCGCTCATTTTTTACGATTGGTTTGCTTAATGGTTTTTTGCCTTGCGGAATGGTTTATGTTGCTTTATTTGGAGCCATTGCCATGCAGAGTGCCAGTTTGGGAGTGCTGTATATGCTACTATTCGGCCTCGGAACGATGCCACTTATGAGTTGCGTGCTGTATGTAAATGTGTTTTTAACAACTGCTATTCGAAACCGAATTCAAAAAGCTGTTCCTTATGTGGTGGTCGCTATTGCTTGCTTATTTGTTTTGCGAGGTCTTGGCTTGGGTATTCCCTATCTTTCTCCGTCAACTACAAGTTTATTTATACAAGCTAGCCCCAATTGTCATTAGTTTGGTTTTATTTTTCATAAAAAAGCACGCTTACTACAGCGTGCTTTCTTGTATTTAGTAAAAACGGCAACCTTATATTGTCATCGAAAACAATTCGGTTTCGGGAGCTTTTCGTTTTAATCTCAAATCAAATGCCATACAAACATTACGAACATAAGGCTTTCCTTTTTCTGTAACTGTGATACCATTATTTTTTATTTGCAACAATCCGTCTTGTTCCATTTCTTGCAATTGAAAGAGTATTTCAGGTAATTCATCAAAATATAGGTCGGTTTCGCTCCAAGATGTTTCAAATTGGCACATCAAATTTAATATATGTTGACGGATGATGAGGTCTTCTTTTGTTAACGCATGACCTCTAAAAATAGGCAATTTATTCCATTCTAAAAGCTGGTAGTAATCTTCTAAGTTTTTTACATTTTGTGCAAAACCGTACCAACTATCACTTATTGACGAAACGCCTAAACCAATCATCAATCGTGTTTTTGAAGCGCTATATCCCATGAAATTGCGATGTAAGCTACCATTTTGGAAAGCTTGGTGTAAGGCATCTGTTTTTAATGCAAAATGATCCATTCCAATTTCATGATAACCATTTTTGTGCAACAATTTTTTACCAGTTTCATAAAGCATTCTCTTTTTATGGTCTTTCGGAATATCTTCGTCTTTAAAACCGCGTTGTCCATTGCCTTTTATCCAAGGAACGTGTGCATAACTGTAAAAAGCCAATCTGTCGGGCTGCAATGAATTTGTTTTTTCAATCGTATCGATCACATCTTCTAACTCTTGAAACGGCAAACCAAAAATAATGTCATGACCTATGGATGTGTACCCAATTTCACGAGCCCAAAGCGTAACTTTGGCCACATGATGAAATGGTTGTATGCGGTGTATTGCCTTTTGAACTTTTTGAGAGTAATCCTGAACTCCAAAACTCACTCTTCGAAAACCCAAATCATATAGCTTTTGCAAATGGGCATAGCTGGTATTGTTTGGATGTCCTTCAAAACTAAATTCATAATCGATTGCTTTATTGGCTTGCGAAAAAATACCATTAATTAAATCTTCTAAATTTTTGATAGAAAAAAAAGTAGGCGTACCACCGCCTAAATGAATCTCTTTGACAGTTGGTTTTTTGCCAAGAATTTTACAATACAGGCGCCACTCACGCAACAAAGCTTCAATGTACGGATGTTCTACATCATGATTTTTAGTAATGCGTTTGTTGCAGCCACAAAAAGTGCATAAACTTTCGCAAAAGGGCAAGTGAATGTATAGACTAATCCCTTCGGTGTCATTGCTCTCTGCAAAGGATTGCTTTACTGTTTGGGTCCAAATTTGCTCATTAAAAAGAGACTCATCCCAATACGGAACAGTAGGGTAGCTCGTATATCTAGGGCCGGGAACATTATATTTTTGAAGTAAGGAATTTTGCATTTTGAAATCGTTTTATTGATCTCAAAAGTATAGTGACTCAACAATTATTAAAATGATAATTGTCATGTAAGCTGTTTTTACTAGCTATAAAAAAAAGGCTGTCTAGTACAGACAACCTTTTTAAATAATGCTTCAAAAAGAACTTACTCTATGGTAATACTTTTTAATTGTTTTAGTTTTTCTTTCCAAACTTCAAGACCTTCTTTGTGTATAGCGATGTTTTTACGAACTTCTAGTACAATTGAATTTTCTTTTTTGGCATTTTTAGTATTGGTAAAAAACTGAATGTTGTTTTCCAATTGAAAAATTTCATTCTGAACTTCTTCTATTTTGCGCATGATAAAAATCTTCTCGCTATCCAGTTTACGGCTATCATTGCTTTCTGATAATTGATCCATTCTGTTAGTAAAACGCATCATATCAGTATCTTTTTTACTCAAACTTAATTTTTCAAAAAGCGCATCTAATATTTTATTGAATTTACCTTCAATATGTCTTCTTGGGAACGGTACCTTACCAAAGTTTTTCCAAGTTTCAATATGTAATTTAATAGCATCTAAATCGGCTTTGTGCTCTCCTGATAGTTCAAAATTGCGCAATCCCTCTAAATAATTTTTCTTGTTTTCAAAAGCAACCACCTCTTCGTTATTTTCGTCGTTTTGGTGTGCTTTCAATTGATCAAAATAGTGGTTACAAGCCGCTCTAAAATCTTTCCAGATTTTTTCAGAATGTTTTCTTGGTACATGACCAATAGTTTTCCATTCTTCTTGAATTTGCTTCATGATAGGTGTTGTAGCAGCAAAGTCAGTACTTTCTTGAAGCTCTTGTGCTTTGGCAACCAAAGCTAACTTTTTATTCAAATTGTCGTTTTGATCTTTTTTGATGTCTTTGTAAAACGAGTTTTTAAAAGTATTGAAGTTGCGAACGGCAGTTTTAAAACGGTTCCAAGTAGCTTCGTTTACTTCAGCAGGAACTTTTCCGGCCTCAAAAAAGGCGTTTCTCAAAGCTTCTACTTTTGCAATTTGCGCCAACCATTGCGTATGAGCCTCTACTTTTTCAGTAGCCAAGACTTCAATTTGTGCAATAATTTCTTCTTTGCGTTTTAAACTATCATTTTCAATTGCACGTTGGTTTTCAAACAAAAGTTCTCTTTTATCGTGCATTTGTTTAGTAAGTTCACTAAAACGATTCCAAATACTCTCTCTGTGCTCGCGCGAAACAGGGCCAATATCTTCTTTCCAAATACGGTGCAAATCTTGTAATTCTCTAAAAGCTTTAGCAACATCTTCTTCATGAACCAAGGCTTCTACACGCGCTACAATTTTTTGTTTTTGCTCTAAATTGTGCTTAAAATCCAGGTCGCGTGCCTCTCTGTCAAGGTGCAAATAATCGTAAAAATTCTCAACATGAAAATGGTAGTTGTTCCAAACATGGTTGTATTTGTCTTTAGGAATCGGACCCGCATTTTTCCAACGCTCACGCAATTCATTAAAGGGTTTCAAGATATCTTTAATGTTCGCCTGTGGGTCAATAAGCTCCTTTAGCGCCTCAACAATAGCCAAACGTTCCTCTAAATTCGCTTTTAAATTATTTTGTACACTTTTAAAGTGATTGTTTTTTAGTTCTCTGTATTTTGAAAAATAGCTGTCAAACTGTGCTTTCAGTGGTGAGTGGTATTCAAAATCCTCAGTTGGGTCTTGGTTTTCAGCCAAAAAAGCGGCTCTTTTTTCTTCAATTAAGTGATTGTATTTAGCTAAAAATGCTTTTTTAATACCCTCAATGTGTTCTTTGTAAGCCAAAGGTTGGTCTTTACTCACAAAATCTTTGAGTGTACTCACTAAATCCTCTAGTGGTAAAGCTTCATAATCTTGCATCGGTATTTGCAATTCCTCAGTAGGCGTAGCCTCTTCACTTTCAGCGGCATTAGTAGCTACAATAGCTTCTACGGCTTGTGCGTGCGTATCAGTTTGCGGTTCAGTAGTAGCAACAGTTGGTTCAGTTGCTTCGTGCTGTGCGGTGTTTCCATCTGTGTCGTTTTCCGTACGCAACAGGTTATCGTTCTGTTCTTCTAACATTGGTTCAATGTATAAGTTGTGGTTTATAATCAAGTCGAAAGGTAGTAAAGCCGTTCGAAAATACAAAATATACAACGTACTTTATTACTCACACTGCAAAAGAGGATTTTCATTAGGTTATATTGAGCTCCGCTGAATCATCGATTTCCAGCTGTTTGCTTTATTTCCGATCAAAAAAACAAAGCTGAAGAGGCTTTGTTTTTGAAAATTTGGGAGCTGTCGCTTCCATCTGGTCTAGGGGTTTTGTTTTCATACTTTTCGATAACAAAAAAAACTCCCATAAACAAAATCATTTATGGGAGTTTTAAAACTAAGAGTTATGTTTTTACCTATTCCAAATTTTCCATGCTTTTTCAGCTTGAAAAATTAGCATGTCTAAACCGTTTTTGGTTTGTGCGCCTTGCGCCGCCGCTTTTTTTAAGAAAAGTGTTTCGGCTGGATTGTAAATTAAATCGTAAGCAATGTGCTTTGCCGTGAAAAATTCATAAGGCAAATCAGGGCACGCATCGGTGTTGGGGCTTGTACCTACGGGAGTTGCGTTGATGATGATTTGGTAGTTATCAAAAGTAGTTGAATTTATTAACTCATAACCAATACTGTTTTCCTTACTTTCACGAGAAACAAAAGTGAACGGAATATCGAGCTCCTCTAGTGCAAATGCGACTCCTTTTGAGGCGCCGCCTGTACCTAAAATTAACGCTTTTTTATGGTGTGCTTGCAATAGTGGTTGTAGTGATTTTTTGAAACCAAAATAATCCGTATTGTAACCTTTTAAATTTCCTTTTTTTGTAATTTTTATGGTGTTCACAGCACCAATCTGAGCTGCTTTTTTAGATAGTTTTTGCAAGTAAGGAATGATCGCTTCTTTGTACGGAATGGTCACATTCAAACCTTTTAAATCTTTGTTGCTGCTTATAACGTCTGGAAATTCTTCCATCGTAGCAATGTCAAAATTCTCGTAGTTGTAACCTTCAAAATTTTCGTTGGCAAATTTTTCTGTAAAATATCCTTTCGAAAAAGAATAGCTAATGTTACGTCCTAATAATCCAAAACGTTTACGAAGCAATTCACTCATCTTTATTTTCTGTTTTTGGCAATGTAGTTTTGCACTGATTTTTTGGTCCAAACTACCGGGAATAATTCCTCAAGAAGGGTATGATTTTCAAAATTCAAGCGCAATCCATTGCTCAAATGAAACTTGGCTTTAGTTGCGTCCGAAATCATGTAATAAATGCCAGCCAAGCGGTATTCTATTTCGTTTTCTTCAGGGAAGTATTCAGAGGCTTGCAATAAAGTTTGCACGGCACTCTCAAATTCGCCTAAAAACTGCAAAATATCTACCCAAAAAAGCCAAGTTTCTAAGCCGCTTTCTCCAAATTCAACCGCTTTTCGATAGCCAAATTCTGCTTCTTCAAAAAAGTTCATTTGCTTGTTGATACTCGCGTAACGCTTCCAATACAAACGATTTTGATTGTCAATCGCCAACGCTTTATTGACAAAAAACAATGCTTTTTGATAATTTTTTAATCGAACATAAAAATCAGTAATGGCAATCCAACCTTTATCTAACAAAGGGTCTTCGTGTACGGTTTGGTTGTAAAATTTGATCGCCAAGGCACTATTGCCTAATTTTTCGTGACATTTTCCTAAACGCAATAAAGCATAAGAAGTAGCATCATCCAATTCGATGGTGCGCGTATAGCTTTCAATGGCTTCTTCATATTTTTTGAGTCGTTCGTAGGCTTTGGCTTTCTCCATAAATGCACCTAAAAATTCGTCATCAATTAACGTAGCATATTCAAAGGCACGAATGGCGTCTTGGTATTCTTTTTCACTGTAATGCAAGCGACCTAACTGGTGCCAAGCAATTTCACTATATGGTTTTTTGTCGATGTAGCTTTTTAAAAACTGTATAGCATCCTGATTTTGGTCTAAAAACTCAAAGCAATACACTACGTTATAAAGTGCCGATTGATCTTCAAGATCTTCCTCTAAACAATTGATGAAGTTGGTTTTTGCCAATTCAAAATTGTCCATAAAAAGGTACTCCATGCCAATCAAGTTGTACACATCAGCTAAGTCATCGGTATATTGTAAAGCAATTTTAAGCAATTCAACTGCTTTCTCGTGTTGGTCTCTTTTAGAACAAATATTGGCTTTTTGGATGTAAATCTCTTCGTTGTTGGGTTCGATGGCATACAATTCGTTCAGCATTTTTTCAGCCAATTCTAGTTTGTCATCGTAGACTAACATTTCCACTTGAACCAACTTTAAACCAGTAGATCGAGGATGTTGTTCTAAGGCTAATTTGAGTGCTTTTTTTGCCAAAGAAGCCTTCCCCATATCAAGATAATGCAGGATTATTTCCTCAAATTCTTCCGAGTCAAAAAAGAAAACCTTGTTGGTTTTCAACATTGATTCAAATTTGGAAAGAGATAAGTTATAGTCTTCTTCTTCGTTGCTTAATTGCATACTTTGTGTTTTTAATTGACTTACCTAAAAGTAGGCATTCGGTTTTGTACTGTGGTCGCTTTGTCAAATTGTTGTGAACAATTTAATTAACACGCCTTTGTAGTTTTGTATCCTTTACGAAAGCTATTTGTAATATTAAGCTTTTACGTTTTTATTAGTTATTTCGGGCATGGATTTCATCCATAACTTCTAAAATGATGGCGCAACCTTCACGTATTTCATCTTCAGAAATGGTTAATGGAGGCGTAATTCTGATAGCACATCCTTCAAAAAGTAACCAAAACAAGATCAATCCTCTATCTTGACAGGTTAAAATAACTTCGTTTGTTATTTCAGGATCTGCGGTCATTGCGGCCAACATCAATCCTTTTCCTCTAACTTCTTGTATCAAAGGATGTACCAAAAGCGAGCGAAATAGTTTTTCTTTCTCAAGCGCTTCGGCCATTAAATTAGTCTCTGTAATTTCTTTCAAAGTAGCCAAACAAGCTGCCGCAATGACAGGATGTCCTCCAAAGGTAGTTATATGTCCCAATTTAGGGTTGTGACTTAAAAGTTTCATCATATCGGCAGAAGCAGTAAATGCGCCCACCGGCATGCCGCCACCCATTCCTTTACCCATGACAACAATATCAGGTACTGCATTGTAATGTTCAAAACCAAATAATTTTCCGGTGCGTCCAAATCCGGGTTGGATTTCATCTAAAATTAATAATGCGCCAACCTCATTGCAACGAGCACGTACTTTTTGTAAAAAATCGTTCTCAGGTTGTATAAAACCGGCTCCACCTTGAATAGTTTCTAGCAAAATCCCAGCTGTTTTGGTGGTGATTTTTTCTAGATCGGCTTCGTTATTAAAGGTAATAAAATCTACATCAGGAATCAACGGTCTGAATACTTGTTTGCGTTCTTCAAATCCCATCACGCTCAACGATCCCATTGTATTACCGTGATACGCGTTGTGGCATGAAATCAATTGACTACGCCCCGTAACTCTGCGGGCTAATTTGAGTGCGCCTTCGATTGCCTCCGTACCTGAATTAACTAAATAGGTAGTGTCTAAGGGATCGGGTAGAAGAGATGCCATAAGTTTGCAATATTCTACGGCTGGACTTTGAGCGTACTCACCATAAACCATGACGTGTGAATATTTGTCTAGCTGATCTTTAATAGCTTGGTTCACTCTTGGGTGTTGATGACCGAGTGAACATGCTGAAACGCCTGCTACAAAATCAAGGTACTTTTGTTGATTGGTATTGTAAATGTAGCTTCCTACCGCATGCGAAATTTCCATTCCTAGCGGATATGGAGAAGTTTGAGCCTGGTATGTTAAAAAATCTGTCTTCACAAATTAGTATTTAATCGTTTATTTGATGCTTTTTTTCTAGCTAATTGTAAACTGTGACCACTTACTGCCACTGTCCACTGCGACTGCCAACTGCGACTATTTCTTAGCCTTCTTTTTGTCATAATTCAGCGTTTCTTTCCTAGTTTTCAACGGAACATTTTTCTTGGCGATTGCAGTTTTTAAAGCCTTTTCAATTTTATCATTGTCACTATTTTCTTCTGGCGGAAAAATATCGTCTTTTGATTTGATTCGCTCGTCACCACGCCAAACTAAACCACGCAGAATTCGAGCGTTTTCAGGTAATTCTTTTTCAGGAAAAATATCGCCGTCAACTTGTTGGAAAAAAGTTATGGTTTCGACCTCATTGTTTTCTAAAATCAAATTGATTTTACTGCTTTTGTTTTTATTAATGCCAATTAATTCTTGGTCGTCATTGCGCATGTAGTAAATGACTTCAGTGTTTTTTACCACATCTACATCATGCAGTTTTCCTTCTTTGAATTTCCCATACAAGTTTTGACCTTTGACTTGATTGTAACCGGTCCCGATTGTGTCCTTGGAGACAATAAACGTATTTTCAAGAACTTTTAGCGAATCTAACTTTTCTGTTGTGTTGTCGCCAATCAAATGCATGACATCGCCTGTGATTTGGTTTTCAGCGTTCCACAAAATTGGATTTCCTATGAGTTTAGTTAAAGCTGTTTTTGAGCTAGAATGAATAGAATCACATTTACCACTCATATCTTTTTTGAAAAATCGTACATTGTTAAATGCTCTAATGATTCGATTTCCTTCTTTTCCGGTCACCATTAATTTTTTTCCGTGAATGTAAACCGAGTCATTTTCTACAAAATTCACTGCAACCGCTCTTTTGGTAACAAACATGGAGTCTAGTTTTTTGTAAACTTCGGCGTAATGTCCTTTACCTATTCCGCGATTTATGGAGTCGGGTATTTTTACATTTCTACTA
>CAZMHK010000118.1:0-10172 GCA_964566045.1 uncultured Flavobacterium sp. | reverse complement strand
TAATTCATAATTATTTCTGGTGCAACCCACATTCTTTATGACTGGATTCCCACCACCATCTTCCAGCTCTAATGTCTTCATCTGAAGTAATTGCTCTTGTACACGGCGCACAACCTATACTTACAAATCCTTTTTTATGTAATACATTTTGTGGTACATTATTTTTTTCTAAATAATCTTCTACTTCTTGCAAGGTCCATTTTAAGAGTGGATTAAACTTAATAATTTCAAAATGTGCATCGTATTCAAACAGTTCCAAATCATTTCTGTTTTCGGATTGCTCTGCTCTTAAACCAGTGATCCAGATTGAATTTCCTTTTAAAGCCTTGCGCAAAGGCACGACTTTTCGAATGGAGCAACATTCTTTTCTATTCTCAACCGATTCGTAGAAACTGTTAGGTCCTTTAGTCTCCAATAAATTTTCTACTGCTGCTGCCTCGGGAAAAAATACTTTTATATTTTGATTGTATTTTTTTTGGGTTTTATGAAAAACATCATACGTTTCTTGAAATAATCGACCGGTATCCAATGTGAAAATCTGAATTTCAGCACCACTATTGGCAATCATTGCTGTAACTACTTGGTCTTCTTGACCAAAAGAGGTTGAAAAAACCACTTGCCCCTTATACTCTTTGGCTAAAAAACTAAAAACAGTTTCAATGTTCCAGTCTTTGGTTTTTTCAATCAGTTCTTTTGCTATTGTTGCACTCATGAATTTTTATTTAAAAATCTATTACCCTATAGGTTTACTAGATTACTTTGCAAAAGTACTACTTATTTGGAAGTTACAAAATTTTAAACCAAAAAAAACAAGCAAGACTTATTCATTTTTCTACTACAGCGATTTCGTTCAAAAGTAAGTCCCGGGATTGTTCAATAATTTTAAACCACTTCAAAATTAAAAAGTTAAAATCATGATTTATTGGGAAAAATTTAAAACTCTACTTTATCTATAGGATTATTATAAAATAGTTTTACTTTTGTAAAAAATTAAAATAAATGGATTTTCAAATAGGATTTGTTATTGCCGGTCTCATAGTGGGATTTATAGTAGGATTAACAGGTGTGGGTGGTGGCTCTTTGATGACTCCCATTTTACTCTGGTTTGGAATTCCACCTACCACTGCTGTTGGTACTGATTTACTGTATGCAGCCTTTACCAAAATGGGCGGCATATTTGTGCATCACAAGAAAAAGAATATCGATTGGAGTATTACCGCTTGGTTATCTTTAGGAAGTGTGCCTGCAGCCTTGTTGACCTTATGGATTTTAAACCGCATTAAAACTGACATTTCAGCTATCAATAGCGTAATCAAATGTAGTTTGGGTTGGGCTTTGCTTTTCACTTCAGTTGCCATCATTTTTAAGAAAAAACTAATGGTAATTGCTCAAAAATATTCAGGTGACAAATTTCATCGTGAAAGTAAAACTCAAAATACTCTTACCGTAGCCATTGGAGTTTTACTTGGTGTTACTGTAACACTAACTTCAATTGGTGCTGGAGCTTTGGGTACTGTAACGCTGTTTTTTCTCTTCCCTTTATTACCAACGCCTAAACTTGTTGGAACAGAGATTGCGCACGCTGTGCCTTTAACTTTGGTTGCGGGCTTAGGACACGCCTCTATGGGTAATTTAGACCTAACATTACTTGGTCAATTACTGATGGGATCGCTACCAGGTATTTTTATTGGAAGTCTTTTGAGTGGCAAAGTTCCCGATTTATTACTACGAAATGCAATAGCCATTATGTTATTTTTTGTAGGCTATAATTTGATTTTCTAACTCCAATACAACTGCACAAAAAAATCCCTTTCAGCCTCAAAGCACTGAAAGGGATTTTATTATTTCCGATATTGTTTAAAAGATAATTATTTATACTTAGCAGAAAAAACTTCAATAGAAAAATCAATTTCATATTTCAATCTTTTAATTTCTATTTTGCCCCTTTAGAAAGCAATGTCAGCCAACGAGTTATTTTCTAAAATCATTAAGGTATTATCACGCACTTCGGTCATTAATTTACGAACGGCGCAAGTAGCTTCATCGGTACAATCGTCACAAGGTTCATAAAAATTATGACTAGCGCAAGGTAACAAAGCAATTGGCCCTTCCAGAATACGATACACTTTGGCCATGCTGATGTCCTTCGGTTCTTTTATCAAGTAATAACCGCCGCCTTTTCCTTTTTTGGCTCCCAAAAAACCAGAATGGCGCAACAACAATAAAATACTCTCTAAAAATTTGAGCGAGATATTTTCAGATTGTGCAATATCCGCAATCGCAACAGGAGTTTGGTCTTCTCGGCGAGCCAAAAAGGTCAATGCTTTTATACCGTATTTTGTTTTTTTTGAGAGCATTATTTGATGTTTGATTTATTATATTGGATAGAAGATTCTAGATATCATAACCTCCATAAAATGAAACTTCCCATCCTTTTTCATTTTTCTTTATTAAATAAGTACTTCCACTACTGCAACTTGATTCTTCAATAAAATAAACCTCTTCCTCTCCGTCGCAAATAAACATTTTTGAATAATCTCTAGTATTAAATGAAAAAGGATATTTTAATCTATATTTTTCAAATTCTTTAGACGACATCACTATCAATGTTTCTTTTTCCAATTCTAATCCTAATAACTCTTTATCATTGGTAACAAAAATTGAAATTAAATCCCTAATTGTATGATTAAATCTATTCTTTTTTATTTTCGGCAAATTAAACAAATCGATTTGGTAATTGGTATTATCTCCAAAAGAGTATTTTCCCATCAACGCTTCATACAAAACCGATTTTGATGTTTTATTTCTTTTAAATCTTGGATTTTTATCTTTTGCATCCGATACTCCATCGTCATCAGTGTCAGGATTATAAGGATTTAACAACATCCTTTCTTCTACGATATCAGTTAAGCCATCATTATCAGAGTCTTTAATTATTTTCGAAATATCCAATTCGATAGCAATACTATCTCTAATCGTAACAAATTCTTCCGCTTTGCTTAGAAGAATTCTATCAGATATTTTTTTTACTTTTACGGCTTCAATTTGAAGTACTGTAGAACTTTTCCATAAAGGAATTTTCGAATTACATTTAAAATAATACTTCTTATTTACCGTGATACCAGTATAATACTGCTTCCAATTTTTCCCGTAATCATCTGATAGTTCTATCCAATATCCACTTTCGAAACAGCTATTAAATTTATCATCTTCATAAATAACGGCTTGATTGTTTTTAAAACTACCACTCTTTATTGCAAAGTAATCGTCAATAGATCCCATTTTATCTTCATTCAATTCTTTCCGAAACTTTTCCACTTCTTTAAAATTCAGAACATCAATATTTCTTTCTTTGAGAAGAGAATCTAGATAATCGCTTTTGAAATTTCTATCTAAAATTGCTGGATTTTTAACAGTAACAATATTAAAAGAAATATCTTCAATATACTGTTGATTTATATTTTTTAACCTTTTTAATTTCCAACTTTTAGAAAGACTGTCGTTATAAGCATCTAGAGCCGAACTTTTATAATCTGAATTAACATAATTACATGAGTTCAAACTTATAAAAACCATTGCGCAGCAAACCAACAAATTAAAATTTAGTTTCATATGATACTTCTTCCTGTTTAAAATAGAAGAGACCAAATATCATAATTTTTTATGACAAAGCCTGCTCCAAATCGGCAATTACATCAGTCACGGTTTCTAAACCAACAGAAACACGCACCAAACCATCGGTAATACTCACCGCCAAACGTTCTTCAACAGATAATTTACTGTGTGTTGTTGAGGCTGGATGTGTAACAATAGTTCTGGTATCTCCTAAATTTGGCGAAAGCGAACACAATTTAATTTTATCCAAGAAAGCTCTTCCAGCTTCTAATCCTCCTTTAATTTCAAAAGCAACAATATTGCCACCCAACTTCATTTGCTTTTGTGCGATTTCATATTGAGGATGCGATTTCAAAAAAGGATATTTCACTTTATTCACCTGAGGATGATTTTCTAAAAACTCTGCTACTTTCAAGGCGTTTTCGCAATGTCTGTCCAATCGAATGGCTAATGTTTCTAAACTTTTAGACAATACCCACGCATTAAAAGGTGATAAAGAAGGTCCTGTAAGTCGGGAAAACAAATAGATTTTCTGAATCAAATCAGCATCCCCAACGGTTATTCCGCCCAAAACTCTACCTTGACCGTCCATTAATTTAGTAGCCGAATGCACCACTAAATGCGCTCCCCATTTGATTGGTTGTTGCAAATAAGGAGTTGCAAAACAGTTGTCAATAATTAAAATTAAATTGTGCTTTTTGGCAATATTTCCTAGCAATTCCAAATCAATAATATCAACAGCAGGATTGGTTGGTGACTCTGCAAAAAGAATTTTTGTATCAGGCCTAATCAAACCTTCAATCGTCTCGGGTTGATTGATGTCAAAATACGAGGTTTGAATGTTCCATTTTGGAAAATAATTGATAAACAATGAATGCGTGGCACCAAAAACACTACTCGAAGAAACAATGTGATCTCCTGAACTTAATAGAGCAGCCATAGTAGAATACACCGCAGCCATACCAGATGAAAAGGCAAAACCAGCTGCAGCTCCTTCCATAGCGCAAACTTTGCTAATAAATTCGTTGTTATTTGGGTTGCTGTAACGACTGTAAATATTCCTGTCTTTTTCCTCTGCGAAAGAGGCACGCATGTCTTCGGCATCTTCAAATACAAAACTAGACGTGAGGTACAACGGCACCGAATGCTCTAAATATTGTGTTCTTTCTAACTGATTGCGTATGGCTTGGGTTTCGAAACCAAATTCTTGTTCGTTCATTGTTTTTATATTTCAAAGAGTTGTTTCACAAAGATTCACGAAGGAATCACCAAGATTCACTAAGATTAATTTTTATTTCTAAAAACTCTTTATTATTTAAAATTAAAGTTTTAAAACTCTATAAATTTAACTTTACGTCAATTCGACTCCGTTCAAAACTACTTTGTAATGTATGGTTGCTGTTGGTTCTAATGTTTTAGAAACCGAACAGTATTTTTCAAATGAAAGTTGGGCGGCTTTTGCGGCTTTGTCTTCCTTGATATCACCCTCTAAATAAAACACCACATGGATGTTTTTAAAAGGTTTTGCTTCTCCAACTTGTACGCGCTCTCCTTCAACCTCAGCTTTGAAAGACGTGATTTCTTGACGTTGCTTTTTCAAAATCGAAATCATATCAATGGCGCTACAGCCCGCAACTCCCATTAATACTAATTCCATTGGACTGGCACCCATATCATTTCCGCCATATTCCGGACGGCTATCTACGTTTACCAAATGCCCTCTTTCGTTTTTTAATTCGAAATGGAAATTATCGTTTACTCTGTTTAATGTTACTTTCATTATTATCTTTTTTGAACGCTGATGACGCGGATTTCCTCACGCGGATTCAACTATTTTATTATTTAAATACTGATTACTGAAATCTGCTCACTGAAAACTCTTCAATTCAATTACCCTTTATCCGACAACCTTAAAATATCACCAAAAACGCCTCTTGCCGTTACTGCTGATCCTGCTCCTGCGCCTTGAATTACAATTGGTCGGTCTCCATACGATTCGGTGTAAATTTCGAAGAAAGAATCTGAACCTTTCAATCCACCTAAAGCCGTATCTGATGGCACCGAAACTAATTTTACTTCGAGATTTCCTTTGTCATTTTGCAAATCACCCGATAATTCTCCTATGTAACGCAACACGTGATTTGGTTTTTGTTCTGCTTTAATTTTTGAATAAATAGGATCAAACTCCGTCAATTTATTCAAAAATTCTCCTACATCTCCGCTACGCAAATGTTCTGGAATTAAATTTTGAATCGCAATTTCTTCAAACTCATTTTGCAAGTCTAGTTCTCTAGCCAAAATCAACAATTTTCGTCCTACATCATTTCCGCATAAATCCTCTCTTGGATCTGGCTCGGTATATCCATTATCGATGGCTTCTTTCAAAATTTCGCTAAATGGTGCGTCTTTGGCCGAGAAATTATTGAACAAATAACTCAATGTTCCTGAGAAAACTCCTTTAATCTTTGTGATGTTTTCACCAGAAAGGTGCAACAATTTAATAGTATCAATCAACGGCAATCCTGCTCCAACATTGGTTTCATAAAGATACGTCTTTTGGTTTTCTACCAGAACTTTTCGTAATTTTTTATAAAAACTATAGCTCAACGTATTGGCCACTTTGTTTGACGAGATCAAATCGAAACTATTTTCTACTAACGAAATATAATTCTTTACAAAATCAGCACTTGCAGTGTTATCAATAGCAATTAAATTCTCTAAATGGTGCTCATTTGCGTAGGCAATCACATCATCAATTGTATACGAGAATCCGTTGGTTTGAATTTCGTTTTTCCAGTTGGGTGTCACGCCGTTTTTATTCAAAAGCACATTCTTAGAATTGGCAATGGCAAATACATTCAATTTGATATCTTTTCTTTTTTCGATGGCTGACGCCGATTCTAAAATTTGATTAATCAAAGTACCACCCACCAAACCGTGACCAAAAACAGCAATATTTATCTTCTTGGCTACGCCAAAAATCTCACCGTGAATCACATTTAAGGCTTTATGTAATTGTGATTTTTTAACAACCAAACTCACATTCTTACCCGTCACCGTATTATTGAAGAGGATTGGAACAATTTTATTCTTGATTAAAGCCGTGTAAGGTTTGTGAAACGTGCTTAAATCCTGGCCAATAATAGAGATGACAGCTACATCATCAGCAACAGTTATTTTATTGACATCTTTCGAATAGAAATCATTTTCGAATTCTTTTTCCAATTCAATCATGGCCGTAGTAGCTTTGTCTGCAGCCACAACCAATCCAATTCCGCGCTCTGATGAACCTTGGGAAATGATACTCACACTGATATTATTGTCGCCCATTACTCTAAAAATTCGAGCATCGACACCTGTTTTACCAAGCAAACCTCTTCCTTCCAGATTGACCAAAGCCACATTTTCAAGAACCGAAAGCGTTTTAATTCCTTCCTTATTAGAATTGGAAGTAATTAAAGTTCCTTTATTTTCATGATTGAAAGTATTTAAAATACGTAGTGGAATGTTTTTTTCTAATAACGGAATGATGGTTTTGGCGTGCAAAATAGTAGCTCCAAAATTAGCAATCTCATTCGCCTCATTAAACGATAAGTGATCAATTTTCTTCGCATCAACAACTAAATCAGGATTGGCAGTATAAATTCCGTCAACGTGTGTGTAATTTTGTAATTCTTCGGCATTTAAATAATTGGCAATCAACGAAGCGGTGTAATTACTCCCGTTTCTGCCTAACGTTGTAGTGTCATTATTGGTCGTAGAACCTATAAAACCCGTGATTATATTAACCGTATTTTCAGTGTTTTGCTTAAAAAAAGCAACTACATTTTTCTTCGAAAGTTGTTCCAAAGGTTGTGCATCACCAAATTTAGCATCGGTTTTTATCAATTCACGCGTATCAGTAAAACGAGCATGAATTCCTTTTTCTATCAAGATTGCCGTTAGTAATTTTGCCGAGAGCAATTCGCCTTTTGACAAAATCTGGTCTTTGATTTTTTTACTGTAATCGCCAATCAAACTGACACCTTCGAACAATTTTTCTAAAATAGTAAACTCCTCAGACAAATCAACAGCATCATAAATATCTTGCTGGTAGGTTTTAAAATCCTCAAAAAGAGGCCTGTAATCTCCGTTTTGAGAAGCAATAGTTAAAATTTGTTCCAATTCATCTGTTGCGTTACCACGTGCCGAAACCACAACTGCAATTTCTTCTCCTTGATTTACTTTGTCTGTTATTATGGCAATAACTTTATTTAATCCGTCACCGTTTGATAACGATTTACCTCCAAATTTTAATATTTTCATTGTGTTGTGTGTTTGTAGCTTAGAATAAATCTTGAAGCAAATTGTGTAATTGTTTGTATTCTATCAAAAAAGCATCGTGTCCGTGAATGGAAACTATTTCTTGATAACTGACTTTTTTATTTAATTTTTGTAATTGCTCAAAAGTGATTTTGTTTTCACTTGCGGTAAAAAACAAATCCGAATTAATAGCGATGATGTGAATTTCTGCCTTTACAGCTTCGATTGTATTTTCAAACGAAGACCGATTGCGGGTAATATCAATGGTTTTCAGTAATTGATTCATCATCTTGTAAGAGGCCAATTGAAAACGCTGCTGTAATTTTTCGCCGTGATGCAACAACCAACTTTCAACATTAAAAATGGCTAACTCCTCATTAGTAGTTCGTTGAAATTTTGCCGTAAATGATTCTGGAGTTCTATAACACAACATAGCGTGCGCGCGCGCAACTTGAATTGGTTTAGATGAGTTATTCAGAATTTGTTCTTGCAAAAAACAATTGGCTATAAGCCAGTCTGTCGCTTTCCAATCGGTTGCAATAGGGATTAATTTTTGGGTTATTTTTGGTTCTAATGCAACCATTTCCCAAGCAATTCCGCCACCTACAGAACCTCCAATAATAGCATAAAGTCGTTCTATTTTTAGAAAACGAATCCCTTCAATAAAAATCCTAGCGATGTCTCTTGCTGTAAAATCAAGATGATTTTCAATTACAGATCCATCAAATCCATTTCCAGGAACGTTAAAAGCAAGTACAGTATATTTTGTAGTATCAATAGTTTTGTTGGTGCCAATTAGGTCATTCCACCAACCATTATCGCCTACAACCTGCGAATTTCCGGTTAGTGCATGATTCACCAAAACGATGGGAGCTGTATGCAAAGGCAACCCAAAAACTTGATAGCTTAAGTTTAGATTATTATAAATTGCACCTGACTCCGTGGTGAAATTGTGTAATGTAATTGTTGTTGGTTTATTTTCCAATTTCAAATCTGTTATAATTAGGACTTGTGTTTGGAAATATTAGAAAGAAAGCTAGGTGATATCTAGACAAATTCTTAGTGTTATCTTTCCACGATGGGCGTGGTAGAATGCAGCACCTTCTTCGATAAATCGAAGGGTTGCTAAGGCTTCATCGGGTCTAATCCCTCTGCCTTTCTTTATAACATTTCAATACTGTTGTGAACTTTGTGAGTGCAAATTAAAGATTAATTTTGCTAACCACCAAATTTAAATACGCAATCGTTTTTTGTGCGTCGCAAAGTAAATCACTTTGATACAGCCTAAAAAAATAGGAAGTCCTGACAAGGTAACATAGAACAAAACCATTTTTTTACCTTGCCAAAACAACCTTTTTACCTACTGGATTACAAATATTTTTAACTTGAAAAGCTATTGCCTTAAATAAATAACTCTTCATTCTCTTGAGAATACATTAAAAAAAGCAATGAATTTGGAACTAACTTTTGAGCAATTGCATCATTAGTTGCAAACTCAAATCGTGGGTGAATTAAAACATTTACAGCTTCAACTGCTTTGATATTCTTGTTTCGAAAATTGAACTTTCGTAAAAAACGAAACGGATCTGATAAACTTCTTTTTGTTTTCATACTATTGGTTGTTAAAATGTTATTATTGTTTCTTTTAAAATTAATTTCATAAAGCAAAAAACCCTTTTAGATGTAAATCCAAAAGGGTTTTAAGTAGTTTGTACTTATTATTATCCTTGGGATTCACGAACAGGGAGCGCCAAATACGGCTTTTGCAACGCAATGCATCGAAATTTGGACTGACTGTTTTTTGTAATTATTTAAAATGTATTGAATCATGTATTGTTTGTATGGTGTTCGAATTTCTCAAAAAAAAAGCTTCCTTGTTCAGGAAGCTTTAGTATATAATTTTAAATTAAAATTATGCTATAAGCATCCCTCAGGAATTTTCCTGTGCGACTTTATGCGAAAAGCAGATTGAAATTTTCATTTTGTTTTGATTTGAAAGTCAAATATGCAACTTAATTTTGACAAAAACAAGAGCATCAAGGAATTAATTCAAATTATTTTCAAAAAACATAGTAAAAGGTCCGATTTTTTATCGGCAAAAAAAAGTTAAGTTTAATTTGCAATTCAAAATGGTTTCATACCTTTGCACCCAAATACAAGAGGAAAAATTTGAACTGATTGCAACCTCTTCATAATGAAATCAATTCATTGTGAATACTGAATAATTTTCAGTAAAAAAATGCTAAAGCAGGAAC
>CAZMHK010000117.1:0-10179 GCA_964566045.1 uncultured Flavobacterium sp. | reverse complement strand
GTTTTATCTGAAGTTCAGGTGAAGGAAACAGTAAGCAAATTTGAAGATTTTCTTACTAGTAGAGGTGCTGAAATGGTGTCTAAAGAAGACTGGGGTCTTAAAAAGATGGCTTACGAAATTCAAAACAAGAAAAGCGGTTTTTACCACTTATTCGAATTTAAAGTTTCTGGCGAAGTACTTCTAGCATTCGAAACTGAATTTAGACGTGACGAAAGAGTAATGCGTTTCTTGACTGTAAGTCTTGATAAGCATGCAATTTCATGGGCTGAAAGAAGAAGAGCAAAATTAAAATCTACAAAAGCGTAATTATCATGGCAACATTACAACAATCAGCTTCAGGAAAAAAAGACGGAGATATCAGATATTTAACGCCTTTAAACATAGAGACTAACAAAACTAAGAAATACTGTCGTTTCAAAAAATCAGGTATCAAATATGTTGATTATAAAGACGCTGATTTCTTATTGAAATTCGTAAATGAGCAAGGAAAAATTCTTCCTCGTCGTTTAACAGGAACTTCTTTGAAATACCAAAGAAAAGTGTCTGTAGCTGTTAAAAGAGCACGTCACTTAGCTTTAATGCCGTACGTAGCGGATTTACTTAAATAATAATTAATCACAGTTGTTGCCTCGCTTCGAGCGGGCTAACTTCTACAATACAAGGACAACAACATGGAACTTATTTTAAAACAAGACGTTCAAAATTTAGGGTTTAAAGACGATGTAGTAACTGTAAAAAACGGATACGGTCGTAATTACTTAATCCCACAAGGATTTGCTCAATTAGCTACTGCTTCTGCAAAGAAAGTATTAGCTGAAAACCTAAAGCAAAGAGCACATAAAGAAGCTAAAGTAGTAGCTGATGCAAAAGCATTAGGTGAAGCTTTAAAAGCTATCGAAATTAAAATTTCTGCAAAAGCAGGTGGTGAAAAATTATTTGGTTCTATTACAAATATTGATATTGCTGAGGCGTTAGCTAAAGGTGGTCAAACAATTGATAGAAAATTCATCACTAGCGGTATTGTAAAACGTACTGGTAAATACAATGCAAGTGTTCGTTTACACAGAGATGTAATAGTTGAATTAGACTATGAAATCGTTGCTGAAAAATAAAATTTTATTAAATTTTTGTTAATAAATTATTAAAATCACTCTTCGGAGTGATTTTTTTTTGCCTAATTTCGCGCCACAAACAATACAAACACAACCAAATGAAAAAAATTATTACACTACTTCTGGTTTTTTGTAGTTCTGTCGCCATGGTGGGGCAAACTACAACATCAAGTATCAAAGGAATTGTTAAAAGCACAACGGGTGAAACATTACCTTCGGCATCAATTTTAGCAATTCACACTCCTACAGGATCTAAATATTCTGGAGTTTCAAACGTAGATGGTAGATACAATATGCTGAACATGCGTATTGGTGGTCCGTACAAAATTACAATCTCTTTTGTGGGCTATGAATCTCAGGTTTTTAACGAAGTTTATTTAGAACTTGGTAAAGCATTAATTTTAGATGCGCAATTATCAGATCAAAGTCAGCAATTGAGCGAAGTAAAAGTTACTGGAGCTAAAAACAAAGTATTTGGTAACGGTAGAACTGGAGCAGAGACTACAATTGGTAGAAAAGAGTTATCAGCATTGCCAACAATTTCTAGATCTGCAGAAGATTTTACACGTTTAGAGCCATCTGCTAGTGGTGGATCTTTCGGTGGTCGTAACGATCAATACAATAGTTATTCATTGAACGGAGCCGTTTTTAATAATCCTTTTGGTTTAGATGCTGCAACTCCGGGAGGACAAACAGGTTCTCAACCAATTTCATTAGATGCTATAGATCAAATTCAAGTAGCTACAGCGCCTTATGATGTTACTTTATCCGGTTTTACTGGAGCCTCTGTAAATGCAGTTACAAAATCAGGTACTAATGAATTTCACGGGACTGCTTACGCTTTTTTTAGAAATCAAGATCTTACAGGTGGACGTATTAAAGGACAAGATATTTTTGTTCCTTCGTTAGAGCAAACTCAGGCAGGTTTTAGCATCGGTGGACCAATTGTGAAAGACAAACTTTTCTTTTTTGCTAATTATGAAATTGACAAAAGAAGTGATTTAGGATCTAATTTCGTAGCCAATAACGGTGATGGAGTTACGGGTGTAAATGAATCAAGAGTTTTAGAATCTGACTTGATCGCTGTTTCATCTGCATTGAGTAGATTAGGTTACAATACAGGAGCTTATCAAGGTTTTAAACATAATTCAAATTCTAATAAAGGAATTTTCAAATTAGATTGGAATATCAATGACAACAATAAATTAGCTTTAATTTATAACTTTTTGGATGCATCCAAAGATAAGCCAGCGCATCCTTCTGCTTTAGGATTTAGAGGTCCTGATGCAAACACACTTCAATTTGAGAAATCAGGATACCAAATTAACAACGAATTGAATTCGTTCTTACTAGAATTGAATTCAAAGGTAAGCGAGACTGTTTCTAATAAATTGCAAGCTGGTTATACCTCTTTTAATGATTTTAGAAATCCATTTTCAGCACCTGCGCCAGTAATTAATATACAAAGTAATGGTTCTAATTACATCATTGCAGGGCATGAGCCTTTTTCTATCAACAATACTTTGACTCAAAAAGTATTGCAAATAACTAACAACCTTAGTTATAGCGTAGGAAATCACGCTCTTACATTTGGTGGTTCTTTTGAAAAATACCAATTTGAAAATTCATTTAACCTAGCAGGTTTTGATAACTTCGGTAATCCTAATGGATATGCTGGAACATTCTTCTCGCCATATTTTAGTGTTCAAGATTTTTTAAATGATGCCGCTAAGCCTTTTGCAACAAGCATTATTGCACA
The DNA here is from genome assembly GCA_964566045.1 of uncultured Flavobacterium sp. Lineage (GTDB taxonomy): Bacteria > Bacteroidota > Bacteroidia > Flavobacteriales > Flavobacteriaceae > Flavobacterium. Next base: position 7,308 of record CAZMHK010000117.1, on the reverse strand, counting down.
AAATTTACAATTTGCACAAAACACTGCTGCTACCAAAAGTACTTTTGCGGTTGGAGCAGACAACGGTTGGAAATTAGCTGAATTAAATGTGGGTCAAGCTGCATTTTATGTACAAGATGACTGGAATATCACTGAGAATTTTAAATTTACTTACGGGATAAGAGTTGACAAACCGTTGTATTTCGATACTTCTGATTTGATTCAAAAATACATAGACACCCAAAATGGTGCTACTAGAAATAACAATGTTTTGTATTTTAATCCAAAAACAGGATCTAATGAGCAGTTAATTTCAACTACATTGCCTACGGATCAATTACTTTGGTCACCAAGAATGGGTTTCAACTGGGATGTTAAAGGAGATAAAACGACACAATTACGCGGAGGTTCAGGTATTTTTACAGGAAAACTTCCTTTCGTTTGGTTAGGAAATCAAGTGAGTGGAGCTGATGATGGTTTCTTTCAAATTATGGATAAAAACTTTAAATGGCCTCAAGTATGGAGATCAAGTTTAGGTTTAGATCACCGTTTTGAGAATGGTTATATTGCAACGCTTGATGTTGCTTATAATAAAGATATCAATGGTGTGCATGTTCAAAACTGGGGATTGAGAACACCTTCTGGAACTCTGGCTGGAGTTGATAATCGTTTGATCTACAATGCTTCAGATAAAGGCGCTAACAACGCTTACGTAATGACTAATTCTAGTAAAGGTTATGTTTTAAATACCTCTGCAAAAATTCAAAAAACTTACGAGAACGGTTTGTATGCAAGTTTAGCATATAACTACTTAGTTGCAAAAGATGTGAACTCTATCGAAGCTGAAATTACCGGAGATGCGTTTGCATTTAACCCTGCTTTAGGGAATGTAAACAATGCTGTTTTATCAAATTCTAAGTACGGCGATACACACCGTTTTATTGGTGTAGGTTCTAAAAAATGGAAATATGGGTCTAATGATGCTTGGGCTACTACAATATCAACTTTCTTTGAATATGCGCAAGGTGGACGTTTTAATTATATTTATGGAGGAGATGTTAATAATGACGGATCTGTTAATAATGATTTAATTTACGTTCCAACGTCGGCAGAAATTGGAAATATGACGTTTAGCGCTCCAGGTCAAGGTGCTGCTTTTGATGCATTTATCAGTCAAGATAAATATTTAAGAAGTAGAAGAGGTCAGTATGCTGAACGTTATGGGGCACTTGCTCCATGGAGAGGAAAATGGGATATGAAATTAATTCAAGATTTTAACTTCAAGCCTTCTTCTAACTCATCAAAAACAAATACTATTCAGTTTAGCGTTGATATTTTAAATGTTGGGAATTTAATTAACTCTGATTGGGGATTGGTACAAGTTCCTACAAGTATCCAACCTATTGGAGTTAGCGTTAATCAAACTACAAAAGTACCTACCTATACGTTTAACGGAACACAAACAAAAACATTCAATTACGATGCTAGCTTATTGTCAAGATGGCAAGCGCAATTCGGATTAAGATATATTTTTTAGTAGATACTTTAAAGTACTCAAAAGCCTTCTTGAAAAAGAGGGCTTTTTTGGTTTTAATAGCATAAATTTGCACCTATTTTTATTTTAAACGAAGTCTAAAGCGGATCATATTTAAATAGGTAATTCATGAAGTATTCAAGATTAACAAAGGAGCAATTTGAAGAGTTAACACAAGAGTTTACTAATTTTTTAGCAACTCAAGCAATTGATAAAGCAGAATGGGATAAAATTAAACTCGAAAAACCTGATGTAGCGGAGCAAGAATTAGATGTTTTTTCTGATTTGATTTGGGAAGGTGTTTTGTCTAGAGCAACTTTTTTAGAGCATTTTTCAAAAAATCACATCTTTCTTTTTGAATGTTTTGATACCCATGTTCAATCCATAGTTTTGAAATCATTAGTTACGGATGTTGATTTTTTAACGCGCGATGGTTTGCAATGGTTGAGTGACAACATGTTTACAGATACAATTGAAATGAAAGTTGGAAAGAAAGAATTTACTGAGGAGCGTAATTCTTCTATTTTTCAATTAATACAACAAGGAGCTTTCCTTAGCGATGGTCAGTTATACAAGCAAATAAACTCGATTATCCAATCATAGTACTGTTGTTTTTTGGTTTAAATTGGTTATTTTAGTAGTCTTATTTAGGGTACTAAAATGACCAATTTTTTTTCTATGGATGTTCAAAACACAATTCTACAGTTACGCAAGGAGTTACATGTTCACAATCACAATTATTATGTATTAGATACTCCCTTGATCTCGGATTATGAATTTGATATGAAGTTGAAAGAACTTCAAGATCTGGAAAATGCGTATCCTGAATGGTTCGATGCTAATTCGCCTACGCAAAGAGTAGGAGGTGCCATTACTAAGAATTTTGAGACTGTTGCACATGAATATCGAATGTATTCACTTGATAATTCCTATTCAAAAGAAGATTTAATAGAATGGGAGAACCGTATCAAAAAAACACTAGGTGATATTCCTTTACAATATACTTGCGAACTAAAATACGACGGCGCATCCATAAGTATTACTTATGAAGATGGTAAACTCCAACGTGCTCTAACGCGCGGAGATGGTTTTCAAGGAGATGACGTGACCAATAATATTAAAACCATCAAGTCGATTCCGTTATCATTGAATGGAACTGACTATCCGAAAAAGTTTGATATTCGTGGTGAGATTGTTTTGCCTTTTGCTGGTTTCGAAAAAATGAATCAAGAGTTGATAGCTCTTGGCGAAACACCTTATTCCAACCCAAGAAATACTGCTTCAGGCAGTTTGAAGTTGCAAGACAGCACAGAGGTGGCCAAACGTCCACTTGACTGTTTATTGTATTTTATGATTGGACCTGATTTACCATTTGAGTCTCAGTATGCCGGTTTAGAATCTGCTAGAAATTGGGGATTCAAGGTTCCAAAAGAATCTAAATTAGCTCAAAATTTAGAGGAGGTTTTTGAATTTATATCTTTTTGGGATCAAAACCGTAGTAAATTGCCTTATGAAACGGATGGAGTTGTTGTAAAAGTTGATAATTTACAATATCAAGAAGAATTGGGTTATACTGCCAAGTCACCACGCTGGGCTATGGCTTACAAATTCAAATCAGAGCAAGTGGCTACCATTTTAGAATCGATTTCGTATCAAGTTGGTAGAACAGGCTCAATTACACCTGTGGCCAATCTAAAACCGGTACAATTGGCAGGAACTATTGTAAAAAGAGCATCCCTGCACAATGCTGATCAAATTGAAAAATTAGATATTCGCGTCGGAGATACCGTTTTTGTAGAAAAAGGAGGAGAAATAATTCCGAAAATCATTGCAGTAGATTTGACCCAAAGACTAGATGATGCGGCGCCTACTATTTATCTGGATACCTGTCCAGAATGTCAGACAGCATTAGTTCGCAATACTGGAGAAGCCAATCATTACTGCCCTAATTTTTATGGCTGTCCGCCACAAATTATTGGTCGAATTCAGCATTTTATTTCGCGAAAAGCTATGGATATTGAAGGCTTAGGCGGTGAAACAGTAGCGCTTTTATATCAAAATAATTTAGTGCAAAACTATGCTGATTTATATGACCTAAAGGTTGAAGCGATTTTACCGTTGGAACGAATGGCTCAAAAATCAGCCGAAAATTTGGTAAATGGAGTTCAAAAATCAAAAAGTATCCCTTTTGATCGCGTTTTGTACGCTCTAGGTATTCGATATGTGGGCGAAACGGTAGCTAAAAAATTAGCAAAGCATTATAAAACAATTGAGGCGTTGGCAGCAGCTAATTTGATTGAGTTAATGTTGGTGGATGAAATTGGAGAAAGAATAGCTCAAAGTGTTATGGATTTTTTCCAGAATGAGCAAAATAGAATTATCATTCAGCGACTAAAAGAGTACGGTTTACAATTTGAATTGGTTGAAGCACTTAATCCTAATGCGACCACTATTTTGGCAGGAAAGACCCTAGTAGTATCAGGTGTTTTTGAAAAAATGTCTCGTGATGAATTAAAAAAAGCGATCGAAGACAACGGCGGAAAAGTAGGAAGCTCCATTTCTGCAAAAACAGATTATTTGATTGCTGGTGCAAATATGGGTCCTGCTAAGCTAGAAAAAGCTACCAAACTCAATGTGGTTATTATTTCTGAAGATGATTTTTTAGATTTAATTTCAAAGTAAATGAGGTCTCTAAGTAATACTCGCGAGTTTTCACTGCAACATTTTTTAGTTGCCATCCTTGTAGTCTTCTCGATAATTGGCATTAGTGCAGAGTTGTTAGGATATCACAAGTACATTGTATTTTATAAACCTGTCGTGATTGCCCTAGTAATTACGCTTTACAGCATAACTTCAAGTAAAAAAGCGCCACTTTTTTTTATAATAAGTGGGTTGATAATGTTAACGAGCATTTGTGTACTTTTTGATACAAAAGTATTCAGAGCGTTGGCATTTATTTGTTTAATTAGTAGTAGGGTTTTTTTATTTATGTACATCATAAAACTGAGTAAAATCAAAGACTATTTCCCAATCGTATTAGGCTCAGTGCCTTTCATTTTTATATTTTCATATTTACTTTTCATATCTGATGATTTTAGTTTTGTTTTTTACTACTCAATCGTAATACAAAACTTTTTGGTTTCAGTTATTGTAGGGTTGATATTGTCAATCTATATGATGAATTATAATTACAGCACTACAGCATGGTTGTATATTTTTGGACTGCTCTATCTTGGTTTGTATTTTGCGCTTTTTATTGAAAAATGTTTTTTAGTTCAATTTCCAATTGCCTCGTTGCCACCTATTGCTTTGGCGTTATATGTTGGCAGCTATTATTCATTTTATAAGTTTGTTGTTCATGCAGAAAAAAATAATCTTCCACAATAAAAAAAAATCGACTACAAAAATAATGCAGTCGATTTAGTATTCAATTTTAAGTTAGAGTGAGTCTAGCCTCAATGGAAATCTATAAATTTAAACTATGATAGATTTACCGTCAATTGCTTTGTTTTTATCATTGTCTAGATAAAAATCAACACGTCCTACATTAATTCCGTAGCAACCTACTTGGTTTACAAGAACATCTTGACCTACTTTATTTTTGATGACAGATGGTTTGTCTAAAAAAGTGTGAGTATGTCCGCCAATTATCAGGTCAATATCTTGCGTTAGTTCAGCTAATTTTACATCTGAAATTTTATTAGGCTCCTCTTTATACTTATAGCCTAGGTGCGATAAGCAGATTACGATATCACATTTTTGTTCCTTCTTCAAAATCCGAACCATATCTTGAGCGATTTCAAGAGGTTCATTATATACTGTTTCTTTAGACAAGTTTTTGTCAACTAAACCAGCTAATTCGATACCTAAGCCAAATACACCGACTTTTATTCCGTCTTTGTTAAAAATCTTAAACGGTTTAACTAATCCGTCCATTACGGTATTTTTAAAATCGTAATTTGCACATAAAAAGTCAAATTTAGCATGTGGCATTTGAGCACGTAATCCATCTACGCCGTTATCAAAATCATGATTTCCAATGGCTGATGCGTCATATTGCATCATGCTCATTAGTTTGAATTCCAATTCGCCTCCATAATAATTAAAGTAGGGAGTTCCTTGAAAGATATCACCAGCATCAAGTAATAGAACGTTCGGATTTTCTTTTCTTACCATTTCAATTAATGCCGCTCGACGAGCTACACCGCCCATGTTGGCATTACGTGGATGATCTGCAGGAAACGGATCAATATAACTGTGTACATCGTTAGTATGTAAAACCGTTAAATGCTTTGGCTTTGATGTCCCAAAACTACTGAGTGACACTCCTAAACTTAATAATGCTGAACTTGCAGCAGTTTTTTCTATGAATTCTCTTCTTTTCATTTGTGATATTTTTTAAAAGCTAAAAAGCCTGCAATTTTATGTTGTACCTAGCTATTAGCAATGTCTTTTGAATTTGTATAAACTACTTAAAATTCTAGTTTTTAAATTGTTCTTGATAGTATTTTACTATTCAGCCGTTATTCTAACATCGTTTGGTACAGCAATAGTCTCCACGTCTTTAAAGTAGTCAATCAATATATTTCGTAGTTTGTACTCTAAATCAAATTTCTGTACTCCCTTTTTGAAAAAATTCATGTTGTCTCCACCATTAGCTAGGTAATCATTGGTGCCAACATAATAAATAGTTTCTTTTTGAATTGGTTTTCCTTGAACTAAAATATTCTGAGCTGCATTATTTTTATCGATGGTAAAAGTGATTCCTGCTAGCGGATGCGGTTTTTTTTCAGCAATAAAAAAGTCTACCATTTCTAAAATATGTTCTCCTTTTAGGGCAATAACCACCAGACTGTTTTCAAAAGGCATGATTTCAAAAGCAGTTCTTGCTGTAACGTTTCCTTTAGGTAGAATAGAACGAATGCCGCCACTATTTAATAAACAAATATCGATCTTTTTTTTGTCTCGTAATTCAAATGCTTTTGTGCCATATTGTAAAGTAACATCGGCCATTAGGTTACCAATTTTGGTTTGCCATTTCCCTGTGCTTTTATCAAGTGTTTCTGGACATACAGCTAAAACGTTATCAAGATCTTTATTGATGTGTTCTCGGTAAGGTGCTACAAAGTTTTCAATTGCAGCAACTTGCGAGTTAGCATTGGTTACTGGAACTTTTTTTCCTTCAATTTTTGTGATGTAGTATTTTTGATTGCTGCAGGATGCAATAAAAATAAGTGTTAAGAATATAACAAAAAGTTTCAAAACATCGTTATACTTTTTTAGTTTTACCATTTTAAATGCGACTTTATTAATTAATTTTGTAATCAGGTAAAAGTACTATGTTTTTAAATTATATAAAGAGTTTTTTAGTAAAAAAATCATTAAATTATGGTTGGAAGAACTTAAGAAAAAACGTTGCTATCACCCGTGTTCAAACAGTAGGTGTCGTTGTGGATGCCGCCGCAAAAATCAATGATTCAGAGCTGTTAAAATTCATTTTTTCGCAAGGGATAGAGGTTAAAAATTGTTCTTTATTAGTTTTTGAAGGGGAGGGAAGAGTTGATAATAAAAATATTCAAAATCGTTTTAGTCCAAAAGATTTTGCATGGAATGGAATGATTCAAACAACAGCAGTTAAAGATTTTTGCGAAAAAGAGTTTGATTTGTTGATTAATTATTATGAAAATGCAAATCCCTTTTTGATGAAGGTCACACAGCAGTCAAAAGCACTTTTTAAAGTAGGGTTTGATGGTGTCGAGCGCAGGTTGAATCATTTTTTAATACAAAGTGCTGTG
>CAZMHK010000116.1:0-10330 GCA_964566045.1 uncultured Flavobacterium sp. | reverse complement strand
CAATTTAAAATGAGATTAATAGTTGATAGTGGTTCTACAAAAGCCGATTGGATTGCAATAGATGACAATGGCAAAATATTGTTTACTACGCAAACTTTGGGTTTAAATCCTGAGGTTTTGGATGAAGAAGAAATTATTGAGCGATTAAATGATCGATTTGATATTTTGCACAATAAAAAAAATGCAAGCCATCTGTTTTTTTATGGCGCTGGTTGCGGTACAGAAAAAATGAAAGTGACGCTTTCGCAAGTTTTTCAAAAGTATTTTGTTAACGCTATAATTGATGTTCGTGAGGACACGTATGCTGCAGTATATGCTACGACGCCCGTGGGTGAAAAAGCGATTGTTTCTATCTTAGGAACAGGTTCTAATTGCAGTTATTTTGATGGTAAAGAGTTGTTTCAAAAAGTACAATCATTAGGTTACATCGCTATGGATGACTGTAGCGGAAACGTATTTGGGAAAGAGTTAATCAGAAAATATTATTTCAACAAAATGCCAAAAGAATTGGCAGCTGAGTTTGAAAAACAATATGATTTAGATCCTGATGCTATTAAAAGTAAATTGTATAAGGAGCCAAATCCGAATGCGTATTTAGCAACTTTTGCTAAATTTTTAATTCAACACAAAGATTCAGAATTTTGTAGAAAAATCATCTTCAAGGGGATGAAATCGTTTGTGAAAAATTATATCAAACAATACGATAATCATAAAGAAGTACCTGTTCATTTCGTAGGTTCAATTGCGTTCTACCTCAAAGAAGAGTTACAAGAAACTTTTGATAAGTATGAGCTGCAGTTAGGTAACGTTTTACGTAGACCGATTGATGGTTTGATTGCTTATCATAATTTGAATAAATAAGCGAAGTCTTTTAAATTTTTTGCGTAAAAAAAAACACTATTTACTCTTTGGAGTTAAATAGTGTTTTTTTGTTTTGACTAAACTAGTTTTAGCGAATGGCTATCATTGAGATTTCGACATTTACATTTTTAGGTAAACAAGCCACTTGCACAGTTTCTCTGGCAGGAGCTGATTCTTCATTAAAATAAGAACCGTAAACAGTGTTTATAGCCGCAAAATCGTTCATATTCATAATAAATATGGTTGTTTTAACTACATTTTCAAAAGTCATGTCAGCAGCTTCAAGAACGGCTTTCATATTTTGCATGACTTGCTCTGTCTCGGCTTCAATTGTTGAAGTTACTAATTCGCCAGTTTGCGGGTGCAAAGCAATTTGTCCTGATGTATATAAGGTGTTTCCAGATAAAACAGCTTGGCTGTAAGGTCCTATTGGTGCGGGTGCAGCTGCTGTAAAAATTACTTGTTTCATAATAAAAAAGGTTTGTTTTCAGTGTAAAAATAGCAAAGAAAAAAGATCAAGTTTTGATATTAACGATTAATTACACTTCGTTTGTCCCACTTGATGTCACTAAGTACTCCGGATTTTATCCCGATAAAAAATCCCCAATTGGCATTGCTACCAAACGGAGCCCAATTAAAATCCATTCTCCAGCTCAATAAATCTCTCTCAAAGCGAAGTTGAGTAAATGTAACCCCTTTTTGAACAAAATCATATCCTGTAGAGATACCCGTTTTCCATTTTGGTGTTAAATCAGCATTTATTGAAACCATTACAGAGTTGCCAATAATTTGGTTTTCACGATTATTATTTCCGTAGGTTAGAGAGTAAGCAAAAGTCATATCCCATGGTAATTTGGCATTAAAGAATTCCGCAATTTTATCTTCGCCTTCCTCTTCTTCATCTTCATTAAAGAGGCTTCTTCTACTGTCTCCTAAATCAGTATTGGTTCCAAATAAGTCGTCTTCTCGTCCTCCGTTGCGTTGGCTAAGCGATGTGTCATCTTTTTTCTTTTTATCCTTTCCTTGGCTTGAAATAGAGTAATTGATTGTCATGTTTGAGCTGGTCATTCTAAATAAACTTCCACCATTTTTAATGTTGAAAACATTGATTCGATTGCCAGAATTATCAATGGCGTAGGGATCAAGTGTAGCTCCAAAGTTGACATTCATTTTGTTGTCGAGTAAATTTGTTCCGCCACTCACTCGAATAGGTGCAAATGCTAGCGAAGTTACTCCATCAGCATCTAAATTATAGGAGGTAGATAAATTTAAGTTATTCAATAACATTATTTTTTTAGGTTCTACTTTAGTGCTGTCTCTATCAGTTACTTTAGCTTCAAAAGTATTGCTTAAATCAAACCCGAGTGTATTTGCATTGCTTAGGCCAGGAGCTCCATAAAGACCGTTTTCAAATCGGGTGTATTGTCGCATTGTTCCTGATGCATCAATAGCGTAGGTGTCATAGTATTTTTCAAAACTAGGGGTGTAGCCATAGGAAACAGAGGGGCGCATGACATGACGAATGGATTTAATTTTTTTATCCTCGCCAAAGTTAAAAGTTCCGTAGATTGTAGTTCCGATGCTAGATGAAAAATTGTAGGTTCTAAAAGCGTCAAAGCCATTAACTGTTCTGTCTACAACACGACTTTGGTCTCTGTCGAAACTTTTTTCAATGGTTTTGGTAGTCCAAATTTCTTCATAGTTTACCGCAGCGGTGGCACTAAAGTATTTAAACAATTTAAAGTTTGTACTCAACGGAATACTATGTTGTAATCCTACTCGTGCGTCTCTAAACATTTGTGGTTTAAAAAACAAGGAATCATTAGTTACAATACTGTTACGTCCATTTAAATTGTATTGCAGGTTAATATTTTTAAAGAAACCTTTGCGTGGACCATCTTTGCTTGAAAAAGGATAAATACGATCAACACTCACTTGTAAAGTTGGCAATGTCAAATTGATCTCTTCTGTTTGTGTGTTTTGAGAATGGGTAGCAGTCAATGACATACGTAACTGCGGTATGGTATTAAATGTTTTGGAATACGAAATAGAAGAACTCAACGTATTATTTAAGTTCGAGCCAATGTTCACCTGATTGATCGATTGTTGAAAATATCGGCTACTACCAAGATTGACTGACGCTGAAAAAGTCGAATTTGGACTCGCTTTTGCGTCTTTGGAGTGTGACCACTGAATATTGTAAATGTTTTGTTTTGAATAATCAGGGTAGCCACGTTCGCTAGTGATTAAGTTTTCAAAACGCACGTTGATGTTTCCTCTATAACTATATCTTTTGGCGTAAGCCGACTCAAAGCGCATTCCGTAACTACCATTAGTGTAATAATCACCCAAAACCGTTAAGTCATAGTTGTCGCTCAAGGCAAAATAGTAGCCTAGATTCTGCAAGGAGAAACCTCTGGTATTCGAGTCGTTATAACTTGGTAAAATTAATCCTGATATACTCCTTTCCTTGCTCATAGGAAAAAAGGCAAAAGGCAACGCTATTGGTGTAGGTACATTAGCAATAACCATATTGGTGAGTCCGGTAACTACTTTTTTGCCGGGAATAAATTTTACTTTGTTGGTTTGAAAATAGTATTCAGGATTGTCAATATCTTTTGAGGTCGTGAAACGAGCACCTTTTAAAAAGTAAACAGAATCATTTTCTTTTTTGGTAATGGCTGCTTTAATCTTAAACTCTCCTTGATCTGTTCTTGAATTCCAAATTAAGGCTTTTTTTGTTTTAAAATTAAATCGAATAGAGTCTGGTTCAACCACATTAGCACCTTGCTTGAAATTAGGGTATTGTGTGTAAGCACCGGTTGAGTCCTTTAGTCGGCCTGCATAAACTTCGTTTTTTTCGTAGTCCATGATAATTTTACCTGATTTTAGCTCAATGTCTTCGTAATACAATTCCGCCTGATCGTACAAGGTAATTTCTTTTCTCTTTTGATCGATTTTTACATATTGTTTGGCAGTATAGCGTACTTTCTCGTCTAAATTGTTTTTTTTGGGGCGTACACTATCTTTTTTTACGCTATCCTTAACAGTCGTAGTTACATCACTTTTAATTATTAGTGTGTTACTATTAGTAGGTGTAGCAGTTTTTTTCTGTAAAGGAACTGTAGTTTTCTTTTTTGAAATATCTTGTGAGTATAGTTTTGTTGAACCTACAGAAAGGACTAGTGAAAATAAAACGATATTAAATAAGTTTGTATGCAACGGTATAAATGCTATTTTTGTAAAATTATGGCCTGTTTTTTGACACGTCAAACTTACATATTATTTTTTGTCAAAAATAGTCAATTAAATAATTTTACAACTGTAGTCTTTTAATAAAATTAACGAATAGCTTTATGCGCATTTATAGTAAAATCAAACCTTTTTTAGTATTCACCACATTATTTTTCTCGGTTTTAGGATTCAGTCAATCCAATAATTTTAAAGTTACTTTAGATGCTGGTCATGGTGGACACGATTTTGGTGCTGTTTACGAAGGTCGTATTGAAAAGAATATTGCTTTAGCTGTAATGCTTAAAGTGGGTAAGATTTTAGAAGCAACGCCTCAAATGGAGGTTAATTATACGCGAAAAACGGATGTTTTTATTGATTTAATTGAAAGAGCAAACATCGCTAACAGAGCAAACGCAAATATTTTTGTCTCGATACATTGTAATGCGAATAGAAATACTGTTGCAGATGGAACAGAGACCTACGTAATGGGTTTAAGTAAGGTGGCCTCCAACCTTGAAGCTGCTAAAAAAGAGAACTCGGTTGTAACTTTAGAAAAAGATTACAAAGAAAAATATGAAGGTTTTGACCCAAACTCACCCGAAACTATGATCGGCATGACGCTCATGCAAGAGGAATATTTAGAGTATAGTATCGCGTTAGCCAGTAAAGTACAAGATGCTTTTCTAGATCTTGGAAAAAAAAGTAGAGGCGAAGGTGTTAAACAAGCCCCGTTTATGGTTTTACACAAAGCTTATATGCCACGAGTGCTTATTGAAATGGGATTTATTTCAAACACGGTTGAGGGTAATCGTTTAAACTCTGAAGAAGGACAAGATGAAATAGCTAAAGCAATTGCGGGTGCCATTATCAGTTACAAAAAAGAATATTTTTATCATGATGAGATTGAAAGTCCAAAGGAAACTCCTGCGGAGCGCATGCAAGAGAGTATCAAGATAGAGCAAACAGCAGTGCCTCAACCTCAAATTCAAAGTACAAGCACAGTAGTTAGTACAATAGATCAGGGTTCAACAATAGGTGCTATTACTGTTGCGCCACAAGATGCGTCTGCTACTATTTTTAAAGTGCAATTAATGGCTAGTACCAAAAAAATAGATTTAACTCCAGCCAATTTTAACGGTTTAAATACACTTTCATTTTTATATGAAGATCAAGTCTATAAATACATGTATGGTAATGCAAGTACTTTTGAAGATGCGAAAAAGGACCTTAAACAAGTAAAAGATGCAGGCTATTCATCAGCGTTTTTAATTGCATTTAGAGATGGCAGAAAAATAAACGTTCAAGATTTAATTCGTTAATTTTGAAACAAAAACCTAAGTTCTTATTTGATCTTTTCTACTGCAGTCCGTTTTTATTTTTAATAGGAATGTTTTTTGCTGCGGTTTTGATGGGGCAGTCGACTGCAAAAGGGCAATCAAAAAATAAATTTGTAATTATTTTAGATGCAGGTCATGGAGGCAAAGATCCAGGCAATTCATATCACGGTTTTGTCGAAAAAGAAATTGCGCTTAAAACTTCATTAAAGTTAGAGCAATTTTTAAAGAAGGACCCAGACATCAAAGTAGTTTACACTCGTGAAACGGATGTTTTTATACCCTTGAAAGATCGTCCCAAAAAAGCTAATAACTTACATGCAAATCTCTTTATTTCAATACATTGTAATTCAGTAAAAGATCCTACTCCATACGGGGCAGAAACTTTCGTCATGGGATTGTCTCGAAGTAAAGGAAATTTAGAAATCGCCAAGCAAGAAAACTCTGTTATTTTATTAGAAAAAGATTACAAAAGTAATTACAAAGGCTTTGATCCTAAAAATCCGCTAGGTATGGTAGGTCTTCAAATGTTGCAGGAAGACTATCTCAATAGGAGTATTGCATTGGCATCAAAAATTCAAAATAATTTTACCAAAACTGTTAACAGAAAATCTCGCGGAATTAAACAAACCCCGCTTTGGGTTTTAGATGCTGTTTTTATGCCAAGTGTTCTCATTGAATTAGGTTTTTTAAGTAATAAGCCTGAGGGATTGTTTTTGAATTCAGATTCGGGTCAAAAGCAAATGGCCGAAGCTATTGCAAATGCAATTCTATCTTATAAAAAAGAGTATTTTGGCTCTAAAGCCTACAATGACGACAACAGTAGCATTTCGGCAACAGATAAAGATAGTACAGTAAAAAACGATGTAAAAACGACAATAAAGACAAATAATACTGCAAGCAATCAAATTTTATTTACGGTTCAGTTTGCTGTAGGTCCTAAAAAATTAGCTCTAGTTCCTTCAAACTTTAAAGGGCTAAAACAAGTAGAGGTAACTCAAATTAATCCTCAGGCATTTGCTTATTTTTACGGTGGAACTACTCCTAGTTTTGAAAAAGCTACTGAAAACCTCAAAGTAGCTCAAGAAAAAGGCTTTACAACTGCCTACATAATTGCGTTCAAGAACGGACAAAAAATATCTCTCAAAGAAGCCCTGAAATAATTATTACAAGTCAATATTTTTATATTAAATTTGTACAAAATATTAAAATTTTGAAAATAACAAGAGAAATTAAAGCAGCAGTTCTAGTAATTGCATCCATATTATTATTCATTTGGGGATACAGTTTTTTAAAGGGAAAAGACCTGTTTGGCAACTATAAAACATTCTACGTTGAATACAAGAGTGTAGAAGGATTAGCTACTTCGGCTCCTGTAACACTTAATGGATTGATAATAGGTAAGGTTAGTGAAATTGCTATTGATCAAAACACTGGAGCTTTGTTGGTAGAACTTCAATTACAAACAGATTTTCCTATTTCTAAATCAAGTGCAGCAATGATTTATGAACCAGGTTTTATTGGTGGTAAACAAATTGCAATTGTACCTAATCTTAATGATAAAACTTTGGCTGTAGATGGTCAACGTTTGTCAGCAACTTCTAAAATGAGCTTGACTGATAAAGTAGGTGATCAATTAGCACCACTTCAAGAAAAACTAGAAAAACTGCTGAGTAGTAGCGACAAGTTAATTTCCGGTTTAAATAATGTTTTAGATCAAAAAGGACAGCAAGATTTAAAACTGACACTATCCGAAATGAGCCAAACAGTAGCCGAGTTCCATAAACTTTCTGTTAGTGTGAATGAGTTATTGAGCACCAATAAAGCGCAATTAAACGGTGTCGTGTCAAATTTTGGTAAAGTTTCAAGTAATTTCTCTAAAATTTCAGATTCCTTAGTTAAAGCTGATATAGGAAAATCAGTCAAAAATCTAAACGCAACTTTGGGTCGTGTAGATGGAATCATGAAAAAATTAGAAGAAGGTAAAGGCTCGATGGGCAAATTGTTGCAAGACGAAGCTTTTTACAACAATATTAAAGCATCAACAAAAGAGTTAGAATTATTATTGCAAGACGTTCGTTTGTATCCTACACGCTATGTAAATATTTCTTTGTTTGGAAAAAAGAATAAGCCGTATACCGGGCCACAAAACGATTCTATCCCACAAGACAAAATAAATAAGTAATATGAGTTATCTAGACAACATTTTATTTGCCATTTTATTGGCAGTTGGTTTTGGTTATTTTTTTAATAACGTTAAAAAATTACAAAGAAATATTAATCTTGGTACAGACGTTGATCGTACTGATAATCCAAAAGCAAGATGGACTAACATGGCCATGATTGCTCTAGGGCAATCTAAAATGGTAAAGCGTCCCATTGCAGGAATCTTGCATATCATTGTTTATGTAGGTTTTGTGATTATCAATATTGAGTTGCTTGAAATTATTATTGATGGTCTTTTTGGTACGCACAGAGTTTTTGCTTTTATTGGTGTTACATACGATGTTTTAATTGCTTCGTTTGAAATTTTAGCAGGTTTGGTTCTTTTTGCGGTTTTTGCATTTTGGACGAGAAGAAACGTAATAAAACTAAAGCGTTTTGTGAGTAGTGATTTAAAAGGCTGGCCAAAAAGTGATGCTAATTACATCTTGTATTTTGAGGTGGTCTTGATGACGCTATTTTTGTTAATGAATGCAACCGATTTACATTTACAAAATGTGCCAGGTGGTTATTCTCATTTTATCAAGGCAGGATCATTCCCGATAAGTCAGTTTATTGCGCCAATGTTTGATGGTGTTTCTAATGAGTTAGTGATGTTACTTTCGGAATTATTCTGGTGGTTGCACATTGTGGGTATTTTGATTTTTATGAATTATTTGTACTACTCTAAGCATTTACACATTTTACTAGCGTTTCCTAATACCTATTTTGCTAATTTGAATCCGCAAGGTGAGTTTGATAACTTGGCTTCGGTGACAAAAGAAGTGAAGTTAATGATGGATCCAAATGCTGATCCTTTTGCGGCAGCACCAGTTGATGAGAATGCAGTTCCGAGTAAATTTGGAGCTAGCGATGTTCAAGATTTGAACTGGGTTCAACTTTTAAATGCCTACACTTGTACTGAATGTGGTCGTTGCACATCATCGTGTCCTGCGAATATTACTGGAAAGAAATTGTCTCCGCGTAAAATTATGATGGACACTAGAGATCGTTTAGAAGAAGTAGGTCGCAATATTGATGCAAACAAAGGAATTTTTATTCCAGATAACAAAACATTATTAAACGATTACATCACCCCTGAAGAATTGTGGGCTTGTACTTCATGTAATGCTTGTGTAGAAGAATGTCCAGTAAACATTAGTCCTTTATCTATTATTTTAGATATGCGTCGTTACTTGGTTATGGAACAAAGTGCTGCACCAATGCCTTTAAATGCTATGATGACTAACATTGAAAACAATGGTGCACCATGGCAGTACAATCAACAAGACCGTTTGAATTGGAAAAACGAGTAGTTTTTTTAGCGAAAGCAAAAATTAATTGAGTTCAAATTATACTATAACACTATCAATATATAGAGTATGTCAGAAAATTTAATAGTGCCTACAATGGCAGAAATGTTGGCCCAAGGAAAACAGCCTGAGGTTTTGTTTTGGGTGGGTTGTGCAGGAAGTTTTGATGATAGAGCTAAAAAAATAACCAAAGCTTTTGTACGAATTTTAAATCGTGCTAAGGTAGAATTTGCAGTGCTTGGTACCGAAGAAAGTTGTACTGGTGATCCAGCAAAAAGAGCTGGTAATGAGTTTTTGTTTCAAATGCAAGCCATGATGAATATCGAGGTTTTGAATGCTTATGAAGCTAAAAAAATTGTAACAGCTTGTCCGCATTGTTTTAATACCCTTAAAAATGAGTATCCAGAATTAGGTGGTCAATATGAGGTTATTCATCATACTGAATTTTTGAAATCGTTGCTTGATGATGGAAGATTAACCATTGAAGGTGGTCAGTTCAAAGGAAAGCGAATCACGTTCCATGATCCATGTTATTTGGGTCGTGCCAACAATGTGTATGAAGCACCAAGAGAATTAATTTCTAAACTAGATGCTGCTTTGGTTGAGATGAAACGTTCAAAATCAAACGGTTTATGCTGTGGTGCAGGTGGAGCGCAAATGTTCAAGGATGCCGAAAACGGAAATAAAGAAGTTAACATCGAGCGAACAGAAGATGCATTAGAAACACAACCAGAAATTATTGCCGCAGGTTGTCCTTTTTGTAATACGATGATGACTGACGGAATTAAAAATAAAGAGAAAGAAGGTACTGTTAAAGTTATGGATATAGCAGAGCTTATTGCCAATGCGCAAGATCTGTAATATGAAAAATTTAATTGTTTTATTTTTTCTATCGCTGTCATTTAACGCTTTTTCCCAAGATGTTTACGACATTATGGGTAAAGAAACTTGCGAATGCATTAGCAAGAAAAAGGTAGATTTTAACGCTGCCACAAAAAATGATTTACAGCTGCAAGTGGGTCTCTGTATGATTCAAAGTTATACTGCGCACAGTTCAGAATTTAGTGAAAGTGAAAAGATAAACTTAGATGATGAGGCTGCTATGGAGCGTTTGGGAGAGAAAGTAGCAATGAAAATGCTTGAATCTTGTCCCGAAATTATTTTAGAGATGGGTAAAGCGGCTACAAGAACAGATCAAGAGCAGGTTTCGGAAAAGTCAAATATTTCGGTAACGGGTCAAATTACTGCTATTTCCAAAGAGCAATTCATGACCGTTCAATTTAAAGATAAAAACGGCAGGAGCTACAGCTTTTTGGTTCTTAATTATTTTGGCACTCATCAACAACAAGTACATTCTTGCAGCCTTTGATTGCCTTCAGAAGGCTG
>CAZMHK010000115.1:0-10356 GCA_964566045.1 uncultured Flavobacterium sp. | reverse complement strand
CTTAAGATAATATCGAGATTCACAACGACTGATAAAATCAAAGCCATCGCAAAACATCCTGCGTGAGCTGCTGCTAATAGCTCCTCCGGATTAGTGCCTTGTGTGCCATCTTCATTTTCAAAACGAGAACTAAAGCTGTAAGGAGTGTTGTTAAAAAATTGATTTTTAGAGTTTAGAATTCCTTTTCCCTCTAATCCGGTACCGTTCCAAGTTGCGGTCGCTTTACGTAATGTTCCCATAGTTTTATCTTTTATAGTGTGCTACAATAGTTGCTTTTGCAATGGTGTTGGCCCATAAATTGTAACCAACTAATTCTGGATTAGCAGTTGCATCTAGTCCTAAATTATCTGTTTTTAATGCGTAAACTGTAAAAATGTATGTGTGTATACCGTGGCCTACGGGCGGACATGGACCTCCAAAACCAGTTGCGCCAAAGCTTGTAGTACTTTGAATTGTTCCTGCCGGCATTAAATTTAAGGCTGGATTTCCTGCTTTTGAAACAATTTCATTACTATTTGATGGGATGTTAAAAGCTACCCAATGCCACCAACCTGCTCCTGTAGGCGCATCTGGATCGTAGCATGTAATGGCAAAACTTTTTGTTCCTTCTGGAGCATTTGCCCAGCTTAATTGTGGTGATGCATTGTTTCCGTTACAGCCAAATCCATTGAACTCATTTTGAATGGTAAACGATCCGCCCATATCTTTACTACTTAGCGTAAACGTTTTCTGAGCAAAAAGAGTACCTGTAAAAAGTAATACAACTGATAAAAATAAAATTGATTTCTGCATGATTAGTGTTTTAAAAATTACACTACAAAAGTCAATAATACGGCAGGAAACTCTAAAACTAAAAAGTTCAAAAAATGTTGCTAAAAGGTCAAATATTAATTTGTGATTGTTTAGGAGTTGTTCCAAATTTATTTTTGTACGCTTGAACAAAACTCGATAAATTTTCAAAGCCTATTTCTTCGTACACATCAGAGGCGCGCATTTTTTTGGTTTGCAACAAGTAAGCCGCATGTTCAAGTCGTTTTTCTTGAAACCATCGAATTGGGCTTGTTTGAAATTCTTTATCAAAGTTGCGTTTAAAAGTAGAAACGCTCATGTTGCACAAAAACGAAAGTTCTTGTATGCTTAAATTGTTCAAAGCATTTTTGTGCATCGTATCAACAAATGATTTTGCTGATGGGTTTTGATGATGAACAAAATTCAATAAAAAATCGATTCCCTTCATTTGCACAAGATACAGTAGAATTTCCTCAAATTTTAACGGTAGCATTTTGTTGATAAAATCAACAGGTTGCGTTTGAAGGTGAACCAAGCTCTTAACAATATTCTGAATTACGCGATCGTATTCTGTGATAATAAAAGGCTCGTTATTTTGTTTGTGATTGGTTTTGTAATCGTGTTTTTTTAGAAAGTCTTCAACGGCTTTGTCCGAAAAAAACAGCAACATACTGCGGTAATTTTGACTTAACGAAATGCTTTCGCTCATCAAACAATTGCCCGCTTTGATAATGACAAATTTATCGTTTTCGATTCGCGTTGTGTGGTTTTGAGTGATGAGTTCTTTGGTACCATTGAGCAGAAAACTAAAAACATTTTTAGATAGTTGTACCTTGTTTTTGTTGACACTTTTCGAAATAAAATACTCATACAGTTGTAGTTCACTATCGCTGTTGGTTTCTATCTGCTCAGGTAAATATTGAATTTCCATGTTTTGATTTAAAATTTTTCTCCAATAAATATAGTTATCCAAATAGCTCACTCGCTACATCTTCTATTTTGGCGACCATCCTAATTTGTATCCCGGTATTTTTCAAAGTGATTTTATTGTATTTGGATACAAAAATGGTCGAAAATCCTAATTTTTCTGCTTCTTGAATGCGCTGGTCTACTCGGTTTACTGGACGTATTTCGCCCGAAAGTCCTACTTCGCCTGCAAAACAAAAATCTTTATTGACAGGAATGTCTTCGTTGGAAGATAGAATCGCAGCAACTACAGCCAAGTCGATAGCGGGATCGTCTACTGAAATTCCTCCAGTGATATTCAAGAAAACGTCTTTGGCGCCAAGCCTAAAACCAGCTCTTTTTTCGAGTACTGCTAAAATCATGTTGAGTCTTTTAGCATTGTAGCCCGTGGTGCTTCGTTGTGGCGTTCCGTAAACTGCGGTGCTCACAAGTGCTTGAATTTCTATCATCAAAGGACGCATGCCTTCTAGAGTTGATGCAATTGCCGTTCCTGATAACTCCTCGTTTTTGTGCGAAATTAATATTTCTGATGGGTTGGCTACTTCCCGTAATCCACTACCTAGCATTTCATAAATCCCTATTTCGGCTGTAGAGCCAAAGCGGTTTTTTAGAGAGCGTAAAATACGGTATACGTGATTTCGGTCGCCTTCAAACTGCAAGACCGTATCTACCATGTGTTCCAGAATTTTAGGACCTGCTATGTTTCCGTCTTTGGTAATATGCCCAATTAAAATGACCGGAATGTTGGTTTCTTTGGCAAATTTGATCAATTCGGCGGTCGTTTCTCGAATTTGAGAAATACTCCCTGGAGTTGATTCAATATAATCTGTATGCAAAGTTTGAATCGAATCGATGATTACAATCTCTGGTTCAATCGCTTCAATTTGTTTGAAGATGTTTTGCGTTTTGGTTTCAGTAAGAATGTAGCAGTTGTCGCCGCTTGGAGTTATCCTTTCGGCACGCATTTTTATTTGTTTCTGACTTTCTTCGCCTGAAACGTACAGCGTTTTGTAGGGCAGTTTTAAGGAAATTTGCAACAAAAGCGTACTTTTCCCGATACCTGGTTCACCGCCCAAAAGAATAAGCGATCCAGGTACAATTCCTCCACCTAAAACCCGGTTCAATTCGCCATCAGTAGTATCCATACGAATCTCTTGCGCCGAATCAATTTCGTTGATGCGCAGTGGTCTTGCTGCTTTGCTAGTAGGAGTGGGCTCGCTTTTCCAAGCTACTTTTTCTTGTTTCTGGATAATTTCTTCAGCAATCGTGTTCCATTCTTTACAGGAATTGCATTGCCCTTGCCATTTGGCATATTGTGCGCCACAGTTCTGGCAAAAAAAGGTAGTTTTAACTTTTGACATTATTTTTTAGGATTTTGGCTAATCATGGCTTCGTATTTTTCTAACATCATGTTTTTGGTAAGATCGCCAATTTCAGTCATTTGTGAGGCACTCATATAGTATCTGGCAGCTCTTTTGGTATCGCCCATTTTCTCAAACATTAATCCTAATTGGTAATCACCTAACATTGCTTTTGGATATTCTTTATTTGAGATTTGTGCAAGTTCTTCAAATTCAGCGTAGGCTTTGTTTTTTAATATTGCAGCTTCAATTGCTTTAAAATCATTTAGCCTAATAGGAGTTTTGAAACCGAGTGTTTTAAATGATAAGTCGTATTTGCTCTTTAAATAGTTGGCATGTCCTTCTGTAAGAACCGCAATCTTTTCGCTGTATTCCGCTAAAGAAATGGGTTTGTAAGTTTCAAAAAAATGATACAATGCGCTTGGTATGGCATGCAATACTTGTGAGTAATGCGAGGCGCCTATAAAATTATCAAATTTGTAGTGCACATTTGGGTTTTTTATTGTTTTAAGTTCTTGGTCTAGCGCTTTAATGGCTTCTTGTTGTTTTTTAAGATCGGCGTCACCGTTAGAATGGTAATAAAATATAGTTTTTTTTGATTGTTCTAAAGCGCTTGCAATTTTTAAATCCATATCGGAGGCTAGTTCAGGACTAAGTGCAATATACGCATCAAAAACAGGCTGATTTTGGTACAGAAAATAGTTAATAAATCCCGCAGTTACATCATGTCCGGTTATAATACGGAAGGGAGCAATAGGATATTTTTTTTCAAGGTAGGGTAGTAATTCAGTTGCAATAAAATTGTAAAATTCTTTGCTTTTGTTGGTTGGTAAACCGGTTTCTGGATTTACTTCGCAATCACTAAAACGTTGCTCGTTGCTGTTTTGGTCAATTCCCACAATGATGCATTCTGGAAAATCTTCCCAATAGGCGCCATAGTTTAGTGCTCCATGAAACGGATCAAACAAATAGTCACTGTCTAATAAAATTAGTAACGGATATTTTTTTGTTGGATTTTTTTCTAATGATGCTGGTATGGCAATGTTAAGTGTTCTCTTTTGACCTAGTGCTAATGACTCGAGTTCAAAACTTGTTTTTTGTGCACAAACAGTTATTGACAATAATAAAAAGAGTAGAATATTTTTCATGTGTTTTTGTTGAAAATTTATAATTCAAATGTAAAGTACTAATGTAATACAATTATCCATTATTTTACAGATTGAAAATGATAATGGTTAAGAGATTCTTTATTCGTTCTTTGATTTTCAAAACAAAAAAACCATCAAAAAGAATCCAAACAAGTTGTGATTCTTTTTAATGGTTTTTAGATTGGATGTTAACGGTAAACAGATTAACAGTGTACGATTATGTTAACGAATTATCGTTTTCGTTTGGAAAAATAACCCAAGGTTTAAATGTTTTGGCTTCTTCAAAATCCATTCCTGCGTATGAAATAATAATGATTATATCGTCTTTTTGAACTTTGCGCGCAGCAGGACCGTTTAAGGTTATGGTACCTGAATTTTTCTCGCCTTTTATGGCATAAGTTTCAAAACGCTCTCCGTTATTGATGTTTACAATAGAAACTTTTTCACCTTCAATAATATTAGAAGCCTCTAAAAGCGCCTCATCAATCGTGATGGATCCGATATAATTTAAATCAGCACCCGTAACTTTTACGCGGTGGATTTTTGATTTTAGTACTTGAATTTGCATGCTACAAAAGTAATTTAATTTAATGAAATAGTGTCAATTAAGCGAATATTGTTAACTAAAACAGCTATAAATGCGCGGTATTTTTTATTCTTATTTTTTATTTCGCAAGAAACCAAAGTGGCTTCGTCAGCAATTGTAAAATATTCGAGGGTAAAACGTGGATTGCTGTCAAAAACGCCCTCCACCCATTTTGTAATATCTGAAGTGCTTTTGTCAGCAAATTGCGACTTTGCACCTAATAATGTTTGGTAAATGATGGCAGCCTCTGAACGTTCTGCTGCAGACAGTCGTTCGTTTCTCGAACTCATAGCTAGTTCATTTGTTTCTCTGTAAATTGGGCAGCCAACTACGTTTACAGGTAAGTGATTTTTTGCAACCATTTTTTTAACTATTTGAAGCTGCTGAAAATCTTTTTCGCCAAAATAAGCGTTTTGTGGTTTTAAAATTTCAAATAAGCGTTTTACGATAGTGCCTACTCCGTTAAAATGACCGGGTCTGAATTGACCTTCCATTTGATTTTCTAAACCATCAAAATCAAAATGTTCTGATACCGGATTACCATCGTATAAGTCAGTAACTTCTGGCGCATACAATACAATTTCTGTATCTAAAGCGTTTAATTTTGCAATATCTTGGTCAAGAGTACGAGGGTATTTTGCAAGGTCTTCAGGATTGTTAAATTGGGTAGGATTAACAAAAATACTAACCACTGTTATGGAGTTTTCACTCAGCGATCTTTCCATCAAAGCCAAGTGACCTTGGTGCAATGCGCCCATTGTTGGTACAAACCCAATTGTTGAATGGAGTTTTTGTATCGATGTCAAATAGTCCATCAAAGAGGCTTTTCCGTAGAAAACAGGCATGGCTGTAGTATTAAAATTAAATGCAAACTTACTATTTTAGTTAATAACTGCATAAAATTTTGTAATTTTGCGTGGTTTTTATTGCCAATAAATAAAGTAAATTACAATATGAAAGATAAGAGGATATTATATGTATCATCTGAAGTGGTGCCGTATCTCGCTGAAAACGAGGTCTCTTTAATGTCTTATGACGTTCCTAAAATGATCAATGATCAAGGCGGACAAATAAGAATTTTTATGCCAAGGTATGGGAATATTAACGAGAGAAGACATCAATTGCACGAGGTAATTAGACTTTCGGGGATGAATTTGGTAGTAAATGATCTCGATATGCCTTTGATTATTAAGGTTGCATCGATACCTAAAGAGCGTATTCAAGTTTATTTTATAGACAATGATGAGTACTTTAAAAGAAAAGCCACTTTTGCAGATGAAGAGGGGGTGATGTATCCTGATAATGATGAGCGTGCTATATTTTTTGCAAAAGGAGTTGTAGAAACTGTAAAAAAACTCAATTGGGTTCCAGATATTATACACGTTCATGGATGGATGGCTGCGATGTTACCCATTTACATGAAACATTTTTATAAAAATGAGGCATTGTTTTCAGATACAAAAATTGTAACCTCAGTTTACAGTCAATCTTTTGATGGTACTCTTGATCCTGAAATGATCAATAAAGTTAAGTTTGACGGTGTACCTGATGACGCTATTGCCGATTTAGAGATTCCTAATTTTGAAAATATCATGAAGGCATCTGTTCTTCATTCAGACGCTGTCATTATTGCGGCCGATAACCTCTCTTCAAGTTTAACAAAATTTATAGAGTCTTCAGGAAAACCTTTTTTACCTTTCGCCACCAAAGATGTCTTTGCGGAGGCGTACACCAACTTCTATAAAAACGAAGTACTATAAATTAAACTTTTTTGATCTCATGATTACTAATTCTTTTTTTAAGAACATCCTTCTTGTAGTAAGTGTTGTTTTTTTCATTTCTTGCGATAAGGACTTCAATGAAATTGGAGGCGAAATTATTGGCGAGAATAATTTTGACCTAAATAAGCAGTCTTTTGATGTTCTAGCCTATACCCAGAAAACGAATGCGGTGCAATCTAACAATTTAGAGGTTATTCCTTTGGGTATTTATAATGATGCCAACTTTGGTGAAACCACTGCTAATATCAATACGCAACTTACCTTAGTTACTCCTGTAACTTCAGTTGGCGGCAACCCCTATGTAGAAAGTGTTGTTTTAAGTATTCCCTATTTTGTTGACGGTAATAAAACAAAAGTTAATTCAGATGGTACCAGAACCTATGTTTTAGATTCTATATACGGACCAGAGCGTGCTAAGATGAAGCTTAGCGTGTATGAGTCGGGTCTTTTTATGAGAGATCTGGATCCTAGTACCGCTTTCAGGAATCCTCAAGCTTTTTACAGCAATCAAAACAGTGATTTTGATGCTTTAAAAAAGCCAACGCTTTTAAACGACAGTGCTGATAAAAGTCAGAATGAAGAATTTGCGTTTGATGCTTTAGAAAGAGCTGTGATTACAACAGATACGGTGACTAATGTAAGAACGACGACTTATACTCCTCCAAGAATGCAGTTAGATTTAAATCGCAGTTATTTCAAAACTAGAATTATTGACGCTATAAATTCAGGTAAATTAGCATCTAATGATGTTTTTAAAGATTATTTTAGAGGCTTGTATTTTAAAATTGAAAAAGCTTCAGGTGGTGCAGGTAGTATGGCTATGTTAAAGTTCGACCAGGCAAAAATCACAATCAAGTACAATGAAAACGGTACTCCTGCAGCAGGCTCAACGGTTATTCCTCGTGTTAAAAAAACTATAGAATTTGATTTTAAAGGTAATTCAGTGAGTTTGTTAAATAATGATTTCACGGCATCTGGTTCGGCGTACAATGCGTTGCCTTTCACAGGTAATACAACCCAAGGTGATAGTAGATTATTTTTGCGTGGTGGCGAAGGATCTGTTGCTGTTTTAGAGTTGTTTGATAAAACGGATGTAAAAGGATATGATGCTAATGGTGTACTAACCGGACCTAATGGTGTATCTGATCAACTTGATGATTTGCGTAATCCATCATCTGGAAAAAAACTATTAGTAAACGAGGCTAATTTGGTGTTTCATATTGATGCTTCAGCTATGGCTTCAAGTGTTGAGCCGCAACGTGTTTATTTGTATGATTTTACAAACAATCGACCAGTGGTTGATTATTCTTTAGATCAAAATGAAAATACTTTTGATGGTAAAAAATCTAAATTTGTATTTGACGGTTTGATTCGCAAAGATCCTACAAGCAAAAGAGGTACAACTTATAAAGTTCGTATCACTAACCAAATTCGAAATCTTATCAATAACAAAGACTCTGTTAATGTAAAGCTAGGTCTGGTTATAACTGAAAATATCGCTACTAGTGGTTCTTATAAAGTTAGAAACGCGTCTAGTGCTATTAAGCAAATTCCTAGAGCAGCTGTGCCTAATCCTTTAGGAACAATCTTGCTCGGGGGAAGCAGTAGTGTGCCAGCTGATAAGCGATTAAAGCTGGAGATTTTTTTTACAAAACCTAATTAATAAAAAGTATGTGTGGAATCGTTGGATATATTGGATTTAGAGAGGCTTATCCTATTGTAATTAAAGGTCTGAAGAGATTAGAATACAGAGGTTATGACAGTGCGGGTGTGATGCTCTATGATGGTGAAAACCTAAAAGTTTCAAAAGCTAAAGGTAAAGTTATTGATTTAGAGGAGCGTGCCGCTAAAGAGATTACTACAAATGGAAGTATTGGTATTGGTCACACGCGTTGGGCTACACATGGTGTTCCAAATGATGTTAACTCGCATCCACATCTTTCTAATTCGGGTGATCTTGCTATTGTTCATAATGGGATTATTGAAAATTACGCACCATTAAAGGCAGAACTTACCAAAAGAGGCTATGTTTTTCATTCTGATACAGATACTGAGGTGTTGGTGAACTTAATTGAAGAGGTTCAAAAAAAGGATAAATTGAAATTAGGTAAAGCTGTTCAAGTAGCTTTAAATCAAGTGGTAGGCGCTTATGCTATTGCTGTTTTTGATAAAAAAAATCCAAATGAAATTGTAGCCGCCCGTTTGGGTAGTCCATTAGCTATTGGTGTGGGTGAAGGGGAGTATTTTGTTGCTTCTGATGCGTCACCTTTTATTGAGTTTACTTCTAATGCCGTTTATTTAGAAGATGGCGAAATGGCTAATATTAGGTTGCATAAAGCAATGAAAGTTCGCAAAATTAAAGATGATTCGCTTGTAAATCCTACTATTCAAGAACTTCAAATGAATTTGGAGCAAATTGAAAAAGGTGGTTACGATCATTTCATGATGAAGGAAATATATGAGCAGCCAAATGTAATCAAAGATACGTACCGTGGTAGATTACACGCCAATGAAGGTTTGATTCAGATGGCAGGAATCGAAGATAATTTAGAAAAGTTTTTGAACGCTGATCGTATTATCATTGTGGCATGCGGTACCTCATGGCATGCTGGTTTGGTAGCCGAGTATATTTTCGAAGAATTTGCTAGAATTCCAGTTGAGGTTGAGTACGCCTCTGAGTTTAGATATAGAAATCCTATCATTAACAAAAAGGATATCGTAATCGCAATTAGTCAATCTGGGGAAACTGCCGATACGATGGCTGCTATTAAATTGGCTAAAGAAAATGGCGCTTTTGTATTTGGAGTTTGTAATGTTGTAGGTTCTTCAATTTCTCGTGAGAGTCATGCAGGGGCATATACCCATGCAGGACCTGAAATCGGAGTAGCTTCTACCAAGGCATTTACAACTCAGATTACTGTACTTACTATGATTGCTCTTCGTTTGGCGAAAGCTAAGGGGACTTTGTCTCATTCTGCATTTCATGCGTATTTGGAAGAATTAGAGATTATTCCTGAGAAAGTCAAAGAAGCACTTGATACCAATGAGAAGGCTAAGGAAATTGCTGCTATGTTCAAGGATTCATCAAACTGCTTGTATTTAGGTCGTGGTTATAACTTCCCTGTTGCTTTGGAAGGGGCATTGAAATTAAAAGAGATATCTTATATTCACGCCGAAGGTTATCCTGCTGCTGAAATGAAGCACGGTCCAATTGCTCTTATTGATGAACAAATGCCTGTTGTGGTTATTGCTCCAAAGCAAGGTCATTATGATAAAATTGTTAGTAATATTCAAGAGATTAAATCTCGAAGTGGTAAAATTATCGCTGTTGTTACCAAAGGAGATGTTCAAGTTAGAGAATTGGCTGATTATGTTATTGAGATACCAGAAACATCAGATGCGTTGTCGCCTTTAATTACGACAATTCCTTTGCAATTGCTTTCTTATCACATTGCGGTAATGCGCGGTTGCAATGTTGATCAACCAAGAAATTTAGCAAAATCTGTTACTGTAGAGTAAGTTTTGCTCTTTATTGATACAACCCCGAAATTTTTATTTCGGGGTTTTTTGTTTTAAATTTTATTTGATGCTGAAGAATTGCAATATTTTACCTTGAAAGCCTGATTTTTCTAGGTTTTTTAAACTTTTACGGAATATCTAAAAATTAATAATAAAATTATCAAAAATGTATTTTTTATATGCATGCATAATGAATTTCGTTTTTT
>CAZMHK010000114.1:0-10418 GCA_964566045.1 uncultured Flavobacterium sp. | reverse complement strand
TTGTCAATCCTACTTGTGCGTCCATATTTGCACCATCCATATAAACTTGAACACCATTATCGTGAATCAGTTGTGTAATTTCTTTAATAGCGCTTTCAAAAACTCCGTGAGTAGAAGGGTAAGTTACCATTAAACAAGACAAATTATCTTTGTGAAGAATTGCTTTTTCACGTAAATCGTCAATATCAATGTTTCCGTTTTCAAGAGTTTTAGTAACCACTACTTTCATTCCCGCCATAGCGGCAGAAGCCGGATTGGTTCCGTGAGCTGATGAAGGAATTAAAGCAATGTTACGGTGGTGATCACCACGTGATTGGTGGTAAGCACGAATAACCATTAAACCTGCGTATTCTCCTTGTGCACCAGAATTTGGTTGCAATGTTGTTCCTGCAAATCCTGTAACTACATTGAGTTGTTGCTCTAATGTAGTAAGCATTTCTTGGTATCCTTGTACTTGGTCCAGTGGAGCAAATGGGTGAATGTTGTTCCATTGTGCCATACTTAACGGCAACATTTCAGAAGCAGCATTTAATTTCATGGTGCAAGATCCAAGAGAAATCATAGAATGATTTAACGCTAAATCTTTGCGCTCTAACATTTTGATGTAACGCATCAAAGCTGTTTCTGAATGGTATTTATTGAAAACATCATGTTGTAAGAACGTGCTGTTTCTATCTAAATTTTCAGGGAAATGATTTGTTGTTGATAAATCTGAAATGGCTGTGGTAGTTGTTCCATTTGCTTCATCAAAAATCGCTATAATTTTATTTAAGTCGGCGATGCTTGTAGTTTCGTTTAACGAAATAGAAATGCTTTCAGCATCTGGATAGTAAAAGTTAACTTCATGTTTTTCGGCAACAGTTTTCACCTTTGAAGCATCAGCTTTAATTAAGATAGTGTCAAAAAACGCCGTGTTGCTTTGTGTAAAACCTGATGCAGTCAATGCGTTCGCAAGAGTTGCAGCCGAAGCATGAACTTTATTAGCGATGTATTGCAATCCTTTTGGACCATGGTAAACGGCGTACATACCTGCCATTACAGACAATAATACTTGTGCTGTACAAATATTAGAAGTCGCTTTGTCACGCTTAATGTGTTGTTCACGTGTTTGCAAAGCCATACGCAATGCGCGGTTACCATCAGTATCGACAGTTACACCGATAATACGACCTGGCATAGAGCGTTTGTATTCTTCTTTAGTTGCAAAGTAAGCGGCATGTGGCCCACCGTAACCTAACGGAATTCCGAAGCGTTGCGTGGTACCAAGAACAACTGCAGCGCCCATTTCACCCGGAGGAGTCAATTTAACTAAACTTAAAATATCAGCTGCAACGGCAACTTTAATTTCGTTTTCATTTGCTTTGGCGATGAACGAAGCGTAATCATGTACTTGTCCAAATTTACCAGGGTATTGAAGGATAGCTCCGAAAAATTCTGATGAAAAATCGAATGTTTCATGGTTTCCAATTACTAATTCAACGCCAATTGGTGTTGAACGTGTTTGTAAAACCGAAAGTGTTTGTGGTAGAATTTCTTCAGAAACGAAGAATTTATTGGTATTGTTTTTCTTTTGATCACGAGAACGCACATCAAACAATAAAGCCATCGCTTCTGCAGCAGCGGTTCCTTCGTCAAGTAAAGAAGCATTTGCAATTTCCATTCCAGTCAATTCGATTACCGTAGTTTGAAAATTCAAAATAGCTTCCAAACGACCTTGCGCAATTTCTGCTTGGTAAGGTGTGTATGCCGTGTACCATCCTGGGTTTTCAAAGATGTTTCTTTGAATAACTGCTGGAATGATAGCAGCGTGGTATCCTAAACCAATATAGCTTTGAAAAACTTTATTTTTATTACCAAGTTGTTGAATGTGATTGGCAAATTCATACTCAGTCATTGCAGCTGGCAAATCTAAGTCAGCTTGCAAGCGAATATCACTCGGAATCGTTTCGTCAATCAATTGTTCTAAGCTTGAAGCCCCAATTGTTTTGAGCATGTGTGCTAAATCATTTTCTCTTGGGCCAATGTGCCTTAATGCAAAAGCGTCTGTTTTCATTGTGTATAAAATGGGTTGTGTGTTTCTTGCGATTTAAAGGTGGTAAAATTAAATATTAAAATGCTATTAATTGTCTTTTTAAACGTGATTTTCTGTGAATTTTTCAACTAAATCCCTTTCTTATTAACACTTTGATTAATTTTGTCTAATGAAGTTTTTCAAACAAATATTTGATTTTTATATCAATAGCAGTATTCACGTAGGTTTGTCTTGTTTTGCCTTGCTGCGAATGACTGAACAACTCTTCCACATTTCTTATCAAGCGGCTCTTAGTTATTTTGTGTTTTTTGGAACCGTAGTGGGATATAATTTTGTTAAGTACGGGCAACTTGTGCAAAAACAAGGACAAGCTATTGGATTTCAGCTCAAAATGATCGTTGCGTTTAGTACTTTTTCTTCACTCATTTGTGGTTTTTTCTTTTTTAGTTTGGCCTACAATGCACAAATTATTTCGGTGTTGTTTTTGGGAGTGACATTGTTATACACCTTGCCTTTTTTTCCTAATCAAAAAAATGCTCGAAATTGGGCTGGTGTCAAAATCTATGTTGTGGCTTTATGTTGGGTAGGAGTGACGCTTTTTTTACCTATCCTCAACAGTGAAGGAACTTTTGCAGATGGATTATACGTCACGGGGATACAAAGGTTTCTACTAATTTTTGTGTTGATTTTAATTTTTGAGGTTATCGATTTAAAATTGGATGATCCACATTTAAAAACTGTTCCGCAACAAATAGGTGTGCAACGAACCAAGCAAATAGGAGTTGTACTGATGGTTTTGTTTGTTGTAATGGAGTTTTTGACTCCCAATTTTCAACTGAAGTTTTTTCTTTTGAAACTAGCTTTGGCCCTAACTACAATTTTGTTTTTAGTAAATGCAAATGAAAATCGGTCGCGCTATTACGCTTCTTTTTGGGTAGAAAGTATTCCTATATTTTGGTGGTTATTTTTGATGATTTTCAGCTATTGATTTGATGAAAGAATTCCTTTCAGAAATGAATTTGGTTAAATGTTTCTTGAGGAGAAAATGGTCAAAGATTTTCCCGAAAATGCCATACGGAGTTTCGTATTGGATTTTATCTTCCATGATAACAAATCCGTTTTTTTGAATAAAAGTATGCTGGTGTTTGAAGGATTTAAACTTTCCTTCGAGCATTTCATCTACAAAGTACGTTGGATTTTCCATTGCTGATATTAAGCTTTTGTGTGTTAAGTAAACACCAAAATGCTTGCCACGCCAGGTAACGGTTTAGTTTATATTTATCAGTCCCGAGGTTACACCATCAATAGCGGTTTCATGTGATTTTGAAGTGGATTGTTGATGAACATCAATGTTTCTAGATAAATCGAAAATGATTTCAATTGGTGCGTTTATATTGGTTGTTAGTTGTATGGTTGTCATTTTTAAAGGTGTTTTGCGTTAAGGATTGCAGTGAAGCTCTTTTTTTATTGGCTTTTTTGCCAATGAAAAAAAGCGGGAACGTAAAGCCTGACCCGAAGTTTTTACGGAGGGTAACGCTCAAATGATTAGAAAATTTGATAATGCCCAAATATATTATGGATAAAAAGTATCGTATTTACCACTGCAAAAAGCACAAAAAGTGTATTCATAAAATAACTTCCAACCTTAAATAAGGTTCTTTTCGGAATGTCATACATTGGATAATACGCAATTTGAGTAGCTACTTTTCCAACCCAATAAGCAGCAATCAACCCACTTAATGCCACAGCCAAAGCTGATTGTTCTTTCAATTCATTTGTAAATAAAATGGCTATCAATCCAAAAGAAAAGTTCAAACCTTGAATGTATCTTCCGTAAGTTTTTGCTATTTCTTGATTCAAAGGTTTTAGTTGTTTCACATCATTATACCAATCAAAAACTTGATGTCGGATGTAAGGATAAATTAGTGCTGTAAATATTTGACCAATTCCACTTAGGATAATCAGCCAGTTTGGGACTAAAAAGTTCATAATTTTTATTTTATCGTTTTTTTACCTTCAATTGTTATTTTTGAACCAATAGCAAGAAATTCTGATGTCGGTTTTAAATCTTTTAAAAACTTAAAATCCTTGCCGTAAATACTCTCAAAATCAACATCAATTTTTGATTCAATTACTTTGAGTTGTTCCCATCTTGGATGCGAAACAGCATATTCAATTGATTTTTCTTTGTTGCAGTTGGTGTACCCAAAATAATGTTCCGTAATAAACTCGGCTTCTGAGTTTAGTTCAATCGGAATCGGATTTTTTTCTGTCGTCATGGAAATGGAATTCCACTTTGAATCTTTAAACCATTCGTACTGAAAAGATTTTGATGTCGCATTTTCAGTTCTTGAATGACGCATTTTTAAGGTTTGGTAATGCTCGTTGTATAAAGTGTTGGCAACAATTGTTATAGCATGCTTCGGAACTATTTCTTTTACGAAAACAGCGCCTCGTTTCCAACTTCCATTTTCGAATCTTTTTACATAAAAGCGTAAATTGACTTCCTCAAAATTGACATGAAACGGAACTTTAATTCCTAATACTTTCACGTTTTCAAACATAAAGCCGATTAAACTGATGTAACATTTGCCGTTCCATAAATCGAGTTCAGTTCCTTTTGGAACATAACTTTCTAAAATTTTTGGATCGATTTCGTAATTGAACATGGCTAAATCATTCCATTCTGCGGTTAAGAAGCTCATAATTTTAAGTTTTATTTTTAAACTTTCAGAAAAAAATGAAAGTTATAGTTAAATTTTTTTAGTATTATTTAATTCGTTCTTTGTTATTGTTTTTTATTGGTCTCATTGAATAGTTTTTTTGAGTAATATTTTAAAATGGTTAAAAAACTATTTCATTATTTTAACAATCAACTTTGCTAACCAATTGTCTTTGTATTCCGTCATTTTGTCTAAGACGTTATCTGCTTTTAGAACAAAATCATATAATTTAGTTGTTTGATCTACAAAATGTTTTTCTTCGGCAGTATTGTCTGCTGTTATGGAGGAAACTTCTTTTAAAACTTTCAAAGCAGGTTTGATTTCGCGTTTGCTTCTTTCTCTCGCAATTTTCACAGCTAATTCGTCTAAATCTTTTTCAGCGGTAAAAAATTCACGACGTTCGCCAGCTTTGTATTCTTTGTAAACAATTCCCCAATCCATTAAGGCTCTTAAATTCATCGAAGCATTTCCGCGTGAAATTTGCAATTCTTCCATAATGTCTTCCATCGAAACGGCCTCGTGTGAAACCATCAAAAGCGCGTGAATTTGAGCCATGGTTTTATTAATCCCCCATTGACTGCCTAATGCACCCCAAGTTTGAACGAATTTATTTTTTGCTTCTTTGAATTTCATTTGTCAATTTTATTGTTTTTCAAACGGTCGAATGCAAATCGCATAAATGCTCATTGTCATATTGTAAAGATAAATAATGTTTTTGAACTTTCAATAATAAATGAAAGTTTATTTTATTTTTGTTTAAAACGTGTAAATTGGTGAATACAATCACTAAATTTTGTATAAAATTGGTGAATAGGATTTTTTTTAAACAATTAAGGAATTTAAGAAAATTAAGTTTTTGACTGGGCTACTTAACTTTCTTAAAACTCTTAATGGTTTGATTTTAAAAGATCAAAATTATTTCTGTACAATTGTAAATTGGTGCAATTATGAAATTTTCACTTGATTAGCTACTTATAGTCAAATCAATAATAGAAAACTAGGGTTGTAAAATCATTTATCGAAGCCTATCAGCCGAGTTTTTTGGTTGTGGATAAAGATAATTTTAGAGATTTTTTGAAGTAGTGTTATTTTAAAACCATTAAGTGATTGAAGGAAATTAAGCTGCTATACTTCATTTTCTTAAATCACTTAATGGTAAATTAATTGTTTAATGAGTTTTTCCGTAAAGAGTTTTATTAAAAACCTCAAGATTCATAAAGTAAGTATCAAAATCAATGTTATTGATATAATTTGATTCCAAAACACCATATTTATCGACCATACCACATTCAAAACAGATTTTCAAAACACTGACAGTTTTATTGTTTTTCTTTAAAATTAAAATATCTCTGTATGATGGATCACATGCTGTTAAATGACTTTTGTAATTAATATCATTTGTTAGAAATTCATCAATTTTTCTAATTTTTTCTTTAGGCACAGGATTTTTTACGTAACCATATGAAATAAGCTCTTTCTCAAAGGTTTGAAAATTTATTTTATGTTCATTAACGCTCGAAAAGATTTCATTAAATCTTTTTACAGTATCATTTTTACTTGCAATTTCATCAGTAATAACAAAATGAATAATGTCATCGAAATTATTAGTATTTTTTTCATTTTTACAGTTCAAAAGTAAAAATGCTAAAATCGAAGAATAAAATAATTTTCTCATAATTTAAGCACTCTATAATTTCTACAACAACCCAGCGCGTTTCAACAACGCATCTGCCTTTGGTTCTTGACCTCTGAATTTTTTATACAATTCCATTGGTAATTCGGTGCCGCCTTTTGAAAGTACGTGGTCTTTAAATTTCGTTGCCACTTCTTTATTGAAAATTCCTTTTTCTTGGAAATAGGCAAAAGCATCCGCATCTAAAACTTCGGCCCACTTGTAACTATAATATCCTGACGAGTATCCACCTTGAAAAATATGTGAGAACGAAGTGCTCATGCAATTCTCAGCAACATCAGGATATAAACTTGTGCCTGCCATTGCTTGTTTTTCAAAGGCTTTTACATCAACTATGGTTTGGGATTTTCCGTGATAGGTCATATCTAAAAGTCCAAAACTGATCTGTCTTAAAGTGGCCATTCCTTCTAAGAAACTCGCACTTTCTTTGATTTTTTCTACGTATTCTTGAGGGATAACTTCACCCGTTTCATAATGTTTTGCAAATAATGCCAATGCTTCTGGTTCGTAGCACCAGTTTTCCATTACTTGGCTTGGCAATTCCACAAAATCCCAATACACTGAAGTTCCAGATAAACTTGGATAAGTAGTATTGGCTAACATTCCATGTAACGCATGGCCGAATTCGTGGAATAAAGTTGTTACTTCGTTGAAAGTTAATAAAGATGGTTTAGTCTCTGTTGGCGGTGTGAAATTACAAACGATAGAAACATGTGGTCTTTCATTGATTCCTTTTTTTATTGCTTGCGATTTATATGATGTCATCCAAGCGCCGTTACGCTTTCCTTTTCTTGGAAAAAAATCAGCGTAGAAAACAGCAACCAATTGTCCTTCGAAATCCAAAACTTCAAAAGTTTGCACATCTTCATGATATTTGTCAATATCAAAAACTTCTTTGAATGTAATTCCGAACAGTTTTTCAGCTATGGTAAATGAGCCATTCAAAACGTTTTCCAATTTGAAATAAGGTTTTAAAATCTCATCATCAAAGTTGAATAATTTTTGTTTCAATTTTTCAGAATAATAGGCGCCATCCCATTTTTCTAATTGATCAATGCCGTCTAGTTCTTTTGCGAAAGCGTTTAATTGAGTAAATTCTTTTTGAGCTGCTGGTTTTGCTTTTTCTAACAAATCATTCAAAAACGAAAGTACTTTTTCAGGATTTTGCGCCATTCGTTCTTCCAAAACAAAATCAGAATGTGATTTGTATCCTAACAAATTAGCACGTTTATGACGCAGTTCTACAATACGTTTTACGTTTTCTTTATTATCGAATTCGTTGTCTTGAAATGATTTTTTTCCGGCAGCAATGGCAATTTCTTTGCGCAATTCACGATTGTCAACATACGTTACAAAAGGCAAGTAACTCGGGAAATCAAGAGTGAAAACCCAACCTTCCAATTCTTTTGATTTTGCCAAACTTGCGGCCATTTCTTTGGCGCCATCAGGTAATCCTTTTAAATCTTCTTCATTGGTAACATGCAATTGGTAATTATTGGTTTCAGCCAAAACATTTTCGCCATACGTCAATTTGATTTTGGCTAATTCGGTGTCGATTTCTCGTAATTTTAACTTGTCTTCTTCATTCAATAAAGCTCCATTTCTAGAAAATCCTTTGAATTTTTTATCTAATAAAGTAGCTTGCTCTGCAGTTAATATCAACGAATCTTTTTGATCATAAACGGCTTTAACTCTTTTGAATAAATCCTCGTTTAAGGCAATATCATTACTAAATTCAGTCAACAATGGAGAAACTTCTTGAGCAATTTTTTGCATTTCGTCATTAGTTTCAGCCGAATTCAAATTGAAGAAAATCGATGATAATCTATCCAATTGTTCACCAGCAAAATCTAAAGCCACAATCGTGTTTTCAAATGTTGGTACATCAGAATTTGTAATGATGGTATCAATTTCGGCTTTTGCGGCAGCGATGTTTTCGATAAAAGCAGGTTTGTAATCTTCTAGTTTTATTGCCGAAAATGGTGCTGTATTGTGTTTGGTGTTGAATGTTGAGGTGAGTGTTTTCATTTTTGTATCACAGAGTTTCACAAAGTTTTTTCACAAAGTTTCACAGAGGATTTTGTGTTACTCTGTGTTGAACTTCGTGTAACTTTGTGTAATTAATTATTTTTTCAATTCAGATGCCGCTTTATCAACAGCTTGTTTTAATCCTTCTTTATAAAAAATGATTTTGTCTAAAACGCAGTTGTCATGACTTCCAATGATTTGCGCGGCAAGGATTCCGGCATTTTTGGCTCCATTAAGCGCAACTGTTGCTACTGGAACGCCACCTGGCATTTGAAGTATTGACAAAACCGAATCCCAACCATCAATAGAATTACTCGATTTTACAGGAACGCCAATTACAGGAAGTGGCGACATAGAGGCAACCATTCCTGGTAAATGCGCCGCGCCTCCAGCACCAGCAATAATTACTGAGATACCACGATTGTGTGCGTTTTTACTAAAATCAAATAATTTTTCAGGAGTTCTGTGTGCCGAAACAATATCAACTTCAGTTTCGATGTCAAATCCTTTTAATATGTCGATGGCTTCTTGCATTACTGGCATATCCGAAATGCTTCCCATTATGATGGCTACTTTGCTCATTTTGTTTTTTTGTTTCAAGTTTAAGGTTTCAAGTTTTTTTGTTTTTAAAACTTCCAACTGCGACTGATTACTGTTACTGACCACTAATCACTCTAATACTATTCTTAACTTCTTCCGCAACTTTCCGCGCTTCCACCATATTCTCATTTACAATGGTAACGTGTCCCATTTTTCGGAAAGGTCTTGTTTCTCTTTTGCCATAAATGTGAGGAGTAACGCCATCAATTGCCATTATTTTTTCGATGTTTTCATAAAGCACTGGACCCGAAAAACCTTCTTCGCCAACCAAATTTACCATAATTCCGGCAACTTTGCTATCCGTATTTCCTAAGGGTAAGTCTAGGATGGCGCGTAAATGATTTTCAAATTGTGAAGTATAACTTGCTTCAATGGAATAATGCCCGGAATTGTGTGGTCTTGGAGCGACTTCATTGACTAAAATTGCATCGTCTTCGGTTTGAAACATTTCAACTGCTAACAAACCAACGTGATCAAACGCCTCAGAAACTTTTAATGCTATTTCGATTGCTTTTTGCGCCACATTATCATCAATTCGGGCTGGACAAATTACATATTCAACTTGATTGGCTTCGGGATGGAATTCCATTTCAACCACCGGATATGTCTTTACTTCGCCCGAAGCAGAGCGAGTTACAATAACTGCTAATTCATTTTTAAAAGGAACCATTTGTTCAGCGATGCATTCAACATCTGCTAATTTTAATAAGTCAATCGTGGAGCGGCATACTTTTACACCATTGCCATCATACCCAAATTCGGCGCACTTCCATACAAAAGGAAAATCCAATTCGTCTTTTTCCAAAGCTTTCTTCAAAGCGTTTAAATCCACAAAACGTTGGTGAGGCGCAGTAGGGATGTTGTGCTCAACATAAAAATCTTTTTGTTTGCCTTTGTTTTGAATTTGTTGCAAAGTTTTAGGCGATGGATAAATTGTAAGTCCCTCGCTTTCTAATTGCAATAAGGCTTCAAGATTTACCAGTTCTATTTCAAAAGTCAATACATCGACCATTTTACCAAATTGATAAACGGTGTCGTAATCCATTAAATTGCCTTTGTAAAATTTATTACATGCCATTCGGCAAGGAGCTTCATCACTTGGGTCTAATACATAAGTTTGAATGTCAAATTTACGGGTGTCGGCCAGCATCATTTTACCAAGTTGCCCTCCACCAAGGATACCAAGAGTGAAATTAGTAGAAAAATAATTCATAGTGTAGTTGTATGTTTACGCAAAGATACCGTATCTGTTTCAATTGATAAAATGCAAATTTTGGTGGTTTGTTTTTTTGTGTTTTTCCTTTGTTTTATAAAAGTATCAGGTTTTGTGGGAGACATTTTT
>CAZMHK010000113.1:0-10427 GCA_964566045.1 uncultured Flavobacterium sp. | reverse complement strand
CAAGTCCGTTTCATACAGACTTCTATTAGCATAGACGCTTGTCGTTGTAAAATGGTTGCATGGGAGGTTAATTTTTTTCAAAAAAAATTTAAAAAAGGAATTCTGAAAGCAAAAAAAGGGACTATTTTTTACGTTCTATTACATAATTCACCATCAAAACCAAGGCTGCTTTGAAGTCGGAATCTGGATAATTAGCCAGTAAACTCAATGCCTCAGCTTGAAATTGCATCATTTTATTTTCGGCGTAAGCCAAACCTTGATTATTTTTTACAAAAGCGATAACCTCTTTGACGCGTTTTTTATCTTTATTGTGATTTTTGATGGAATTGATCAACCAACTTTTTTCTTTTGAAGTGCAAGTATTCAAAACATGTATCAATGGCAAGGTCATTTTTTGCTCTTTGATATCAATTCCTGTTGGTTTTCCGATGGCTTCATCTGTGTAGTCAAACAAATCGTCTTTAATTTGAAATGCCATACCAATGAGTTCGCCAAATTTGCGCATGTTTTCTACTTGCACGGCATCTTCAATCACTGATTGTGCACCAAGCGCGCAACAAGCAGCAATTAGTGTTGCCGTTTTTTTACGTATAATTTCGTAGTAAACCTCTTCGGTAATGTCAAGTCGGCGGGCTTTTTCTATTTGCAACAATTCGCCTTCACTCATTTCGCGAACGGCAACTGAAATTATGCGCAACAAATCAAAATCGCCGTAATCAATAGAGAGCAACAAACCTTTAGAAAGCAAATAATCGCCTACTAAAACGGCAATTTTATTTTTCCAAAGTGCATTTATGGAGAAAAAACCTCGGCGTCTGTTACTATCATCAACCACATCGTCATGAACTAAAGTAGCTGTGTGAATAAGCTCAATTACGCAAGCTCCACGATAGGTACGTTCGTTAACTTGGCCTGACGCTAACATTTTCGCAGTCAAAAAAACAAACATAGGTCGCATTTGCTTCCCTTTGCGATTGACAATGTAATACGTAATGCGGTTTAAAAGCGCCACTTGCGAAGACATCGATTCGTAGAACTTTTTTTCGAAAAGTTCCATTTCATCAAAAATGGGCTGTTTTATTTGCGAAGTAATATTCATGAGTTCCAAAGATACGATATTAGCAAGAAATCAGGCAACAAAGCATCTTCTTTTGGATTATTATTAAGCAGTAATTTCTTAAGCTTCTTTGTTTGCCAATTGACCGCAGGCCGCATCAATATCTTTACCGCGGCTACGACGTACTTTAACTACAATTCCGCTAGCTTCTAGTGCTTTAATATAGGCATTGATCGACTCCTCGGAGGCTTGTTGAAATTCGCCATCATCAATTGGGTTGTATTCAATCAAGTTCACTTTGCAAGGCACGTATTTACAAAACTTAACCAATGCATCAACAGCTTGTTTGTTGTCATTAATTCCTTTCCAAACTACGTATTCGTACGAAACCTTACTTTTGGTTTTACGGTACCAATACTCTAATGATTCACGCAAATCAGCTAATGGAAAACTGGCGCTAAAAGGCATAATTCGCGCGCGAACCTCATCAATTGCCGAGTGTAAAGAGACAGCCAATTTGAATTTGACATCGTCATCAGCCAGCTTTTTTATCATTTTAGGAACTCCTGATGTAGAAACCATAATACGTTTTGGAGACATCCCTAGACCTTCGGTAGAAGTAATCATTTCGATCGCCTTCAAAACATTATTGTAATTCATAAGCGGTTCGCCCATTCCCATGAAAACAATATTTGACAAGGGATGATTGTAGTACAAACGACTTTCTTTATCTATAGCCACAACCTGATCATAAATTTCGGCAGGTTCCAGGTTACGCATTCTTTTTAATCGTGCAGTAGCACAAAAATTACAATCTAAACTACACCCAACTTGACTAGAAACACAAGCAGTTGTTCGGGTAGCGGTAGGAATTAAGACCGACTCCACAACCAAGCCATCATGCAAACGAACAGCATTTTTAACCGTTCCGTCTTCTGAACGTTGCATGGTATCAACCATAATATGATTGATTACAAAGTGCTGTTCGAGCATACTACGTGTTCCTTTTGAAACATTAGTCATATCTTCAAAACTATGTGCACCTTTGCTCCACAACCATTCATACACTTGATTGCCTCGAAAAGCTTTGTCGCCATTAGCCACAAAAAAATCACGAAGCTGCTCTTTTGATAAAGATCGTATGTCTTTTTTATCCATTTCCATGCTGCAAATTTAATGACTATTTGTTGATTTATTTCATCAATTTAAAGAAATGCACATTTGTTGATTTTATAATTTGGTAACTTTGCACTCCATAGCAAAAAATTTGAATCATGCATTTTATTTCGCCTGAATTAGAAGATTACATCGAACAACATTCTGAAAAAGAACCTGCATTGTTAGCGGCTTTGAATAAAGAAACTTACCAAAAAATTCTGTTGCCGCGAATGCTAAGTGGACATTTTCAAGGTCGTGTTTTGAGCATGTTATCTAAATTAATTAGACCATTGAACATCCTAGAAATAGGAACCTATACTGGCTATTCTGCATTGTGTCTCTGCGAAGGCATGCAAAAAAACGGGCAATTGCAT
This sequence comes from uncultured Flavobacterium sp., assembly GCA_964566045.1. GTDB lineage: Bacteria > Bacteroidota > Bacteroidia > Flavobacteriales > Flavobacteriaceae > Flavobacterium. Next base: position 7,838 of record CAZMHK010000113.1, on the reverse strand, counting down.
ACGATTGACATCAAAGAAGAGTTAGTCGATTTTCAGCGAAAGCACTTCGACAAATCGCCTTGGGGATCACAAATTGTGCAGCATTTAGGCGAAGCAATACATATTATTCCCACGCTTGAACTTAAATTTGATTTAGTTTTTATTGATGCAGATAAAGATAATTACCTCGAATATTTTGAATTGATTCTTCCAAAAATGAATCAGGGCGGCATCATTTTATCTGATAATGTACTTTGGAGTGGAAAGGTTTTGGAGCCTTTAAACCCAAAAGATTTAAGCACAAAAGTATTATTAGAATACAACCAACTTTTAGCTACAGACCCAAGAGTAGAAACTGTTTTATTACCCATTCGAGATGGTTTGACAGTCAGTCGTGTTTTGTAAATAGCCGAAATCACTTTTCTACATAAAAAAATCCGAAATCACTTTACTGCAATAAGTAAGATGATTTCGGATTTTGAATTTTATTATTTTACTTCGAACCTTCGTTAACTCAAACTAAGCCATTAACGGGAAGTATTTTTTTTGAAAATGAGAATAAGTTTTGAATACCAAATAACCATTAATAACTCCGAATAAATAACCGGTGAGTATATCAAGCGGATAATGCAAACCTAGATAAATGCGACTGTAGGCAAAAATTAATGGCCACAAGAACAACAGCGCGGGATACTTATAATAATTTCGAAAGATCAAGAACAAGAACGTAGCAACTGCCATAGAATTTGAAGCATGCCCTGAAAAAAAGCTAAAAGAGTTGCGCTGTTGCACTACTCGAATGAAAGAATTAATATCAGTATTGTTGCATGGACGCAGGCGCTGAAAACCGTTTTTAAATAAGTTAGTGACTTGATCTGTGAAAGCTACTAACAACGCTACAAAAAGCAATACATATAGCGTTTGCTTCATGCCAATTTTCGAATAAACCAGATACAGCAAAAGCAAAAACACAGGCAACCAATTGATTTGTTTGGTAATCAATAGCCACAAAGGATCGAATGTTTCCGAACCTAAACCATTAAGGAAAACAAATAAATCAACATCTAATGAACGTAGTTTTTCAAGCATTACATTTGACGTTTAATTGGACCTTCTATCTCCTCAATAACTTCCTTAGCTGCATCAAGAGGCTTACTTGCATCTACAATTAAATTGTCTTTCACAGTATTGATTTCGTTATTAAAACTTTCTGTAATACTTGTGAATTGTGTTGTATCACCAATTAAATTTTCTTTTGCTTTGTTGATTTCGCTAGTAATATCCCCTGTAAAATCAGTTAATGATTTAGAATCAAATCCATTAGCTTCAGCTCCTTTTTGAATTTCATTCTTAATATCGTTTGTAGCGTTTTTTAGTTGTGCCATGGTCTTACCCAAAGTGCGAGCGATTTCAGGAATTTTATCTGATCCAAAAAGCATGAGCACAATAAACATGATAAAAACTAATTCGCCTCCTCCTATACCGAACATAATTGTCTAATTTTATTTCAAATACAAAGATATTACTTTTTGACCCTTTGCCTTTTAATTATTTCATAAAAAAAAGACTCTTTGCAGAGTCTCTCTTTTGTTTTCAACCTTAGTCAAATTTCGATTTTACTTCTTCTTTTGGCCAAGTATTATTCGTTACATCAATATCAGCAGTTTCTAATTTTGGATCTACTTGAATTTTTTTAATTGCCTTTGCAGTAGCGTATACTTTTTTGGCAGTATCATTATTTTTTCTCCAAATTTGAGCAGGATACTTGAATGTTTCTTTTGTATCATCTTCGTAAGTTAACTCCACAATAATAGGCATTAACATTCCGCCTGGCTTGTTGAACTCTACTTCGTAGAAGAATTTAGGTGCTTTAATCGCAGCTTTTTCTTCTGCTGAGAAGTTTTGGTTAACATAATCAGACAGTAAATTCACATCTGAAATAGCCAATGCTTTTTTATCTTTTGCAGGCAATTCCTCGCTTGTTCCAGGAACCAAGTAAACGAAAGGTCCTTTTTCTTGTCCGAAACGTCCTCTGCGCACTACCGCATCTTTTAATTCCTTAGTTGCAGTTTCAGAAACAAAATATTGCTTCACCTCTTTTACCCCAATATCCACATAGTCTGTAGAATAAAACCAACCTCTAAAAAACCAATCTAAATCAACTGCTGATGCGTCTTCCATTGTTCTGAAAAAATCTTCTGGAGTTGGATGTTTGAATTTCCATCTGTTCGCATAAACTTTGAATGCATGGTCAAATAATTCTCTTCCCATGATTGTTTCTCTCAAAATGTTTAAACCTGTTGCTGGTTTTCCGTAAGCATTAGATCCAAATTGAACAATCGTTTCAGAGTTAGACATAATTGGCTCCAAGAATTTTTGATCACCGCTCATGTAAGGAACTATTTTACTTGCTGGTCCGCGGCTTGAAGGGAAATTAACATTCATTTCTTGCTCGGCCATGTATTGCATAAACGTGTTCAATCCTTCATCCATCCAAGACCATTGACGCTCATCAGAATTAACGATCATCGGGAAAAAGTTGTGTCCTACCTCGTGAATAACTACACCAATCATTCCGTTTTTGATACGATCGCTAGTTACTCCTTTTTCGTCAGGACGACCATAGTTCCAGCAAATCATCGGGTATTCCATTCCTTGATCTTCGGCAGATACTGAAACTGCTTTTGGGTAAGGATAATCAAACGTGTGCGCTGAATAGCTTTTTAAAGTGTGCGCCACAGTTCTAGTTGAAGTTTCCCCCCACAATGGGTTTGCTTCTTTAGGATAAACTGAAACTGCCATAACTGTTTTTTCGCTCAGTTTTACAGCCATTGCATCGTAAATAAACTTTCTAGACGTAGCAATACCAAAATCTCTTACGTTTTTGGCGCTAAATTTCCATGTTTTCTTTTTATCTGAGAACCCTTTTTCAGCCGCTTCAGCCTCTGCTTGTGTTACAATAACAACTGGTTTATCGTAAGTTTTGGTTGCCAATTCGTATCTTTTAACTTGCTCAGGAGTAAATACTTCGCTGCGGTTCATTAATTCTCCAGTTGCTTCCATAACGTGATCAGCAGGAACAGTAATATTTACGTCAAAGTTTCCGAAAGGTAAAGTAAACTCACCTGTTCCCCAAAACTGCATGTTTTGCCAACCTTCAACATCATTATACACTGCCATTCTTGGATAAAATTGAGCAATTACGTACAATTTATTGCCTTCTTTTTCGAATAATTCGTATCCAGAACGACCACCTTCTGCTCTGTAATTATTGATGTTGTACCACCAATTAATTCCAAATGAAAATTTCTCACCTGGTTTTAACGGAGTAGCCAAGTTGATACGCATCATAGTTTGATTGATCACGTATGACAATGGATTTCCTTTTGTATCCTTTACTTGCTCAATATTAAAACCTCGCTCTAATGGCTCTTTGAAAAACTTGTTTGCAAAATTTGCAGCAGGTAAAACTTGATCCATTCTTTGGCTTTCTGCCAAAGGAGTTTGCGAGTTTTTATTTTGTTGGTTTTGGTCTAATTGCACCCATAAATATTCTAAAGTATCTGGAGAATTGTTAGTATAAGTGATGATTTCAGAACCAGTTAATCTTGATTTTTTGTCATCAAGTTCAATGTTGATTTTATAATCTGCTTGTTGTTGGTAATACGCTGGACCTGGAGCCCCAGAAGCAGTACGAAACATGTTAGGTGTAGCCATCAAATCGTACATTTGACTAAACTTGTTGGTGTCGTATTTGCCTGGTTGTCTTGGCGCGACTGTAGCCGGTTTTTCCTGTGCAAAGAGCAAAGCTGGAAAAAATAGGAGTAATGATAATTTTTTCATAGTTAGAAATCTGTTTATTATCTGGTGTGAAATTAAGAATTTTAGTGAATATGAGCCTTGAAATTTAATACTTTAACACTCCCTTGGGCGAGTTATTGGTAAAAAGCAAGGTGTTTTTAGTGCCTTGTACACTAAAATGCATGATGTTTTGTTGCTCTGTATTACTTTCTACGAGTAGTGTATTGTAAATTTCGAGTTCGCTAATTTTTTTTACTTCATTGATACGGAGGTAACAAATTAAGACATCGCCTTCGAGCTCTTTGGTTACAAAGAAGAAAGGTTTATTTTGCTTGTTTATTTTAATGGTGAATTTTTCTGCTAAATACTTCTTTAGCAATACCAAATCTTCAGCTGTTTCTTTTTCTTCTCCTAGGTAGACTTTCTTGTTGTATTTTTTGCCGAGAGCTAGATTTAAATCATCTACAAAGAGGCGCGCTGTAAATTGTAGCATTTTCTTTTCAGGGACAAAATTAACCTGAAATAAGCCCACATAAAACTTATGATAAGCAAACGATGAAACTGTTAAACTTAACAATACCAATAAAAAAACGACTGCAGATTTTCTCATTTTTTAAAATACTAATTCTTTACCGCCTCCGTAGGCTTTGCGAATAAAGAAGGTTAGACGCCAAAAAACACAAAAGGTTTCATTGCTTGTAAAAGAAAATTATGATTTTTTTAAGGGATACGAACAAAAATTGATGAAGGTTTTGAGAATAATGCAAGTTAAGCAAATTTAAAAAACTCATTTACAAAGCAATACAATGTCTATTTCATTCTTTTGTATTCAAAAGAGCTTTGTATTTTACAGCTAAATCAGCTAATTCAAAAGCAATTTTATCTTTGTCTTTGCTATCCATCAAAGTGACAAAAGAAGGATTTTCGGCAGCAAAAAATTTGAAACCAGAACAAAAATCGGGAGGAATTTGTAACTGATCGGTATAAAATTCAGGTTCAAACCATTCAGATAGCAATTGAATTACACGTTCTTTTTTCTCTAAAGCAACCAGCACTTTCAACCTTTTAGTTCGTCCATTAATTTTATTAATCAAAGGATCGAGTGGCATTGAACCGCCAAGTAAACCCAAGAGCATTATTGGTTTAAAGTCGCCAGCTGTTTGAAGTTTTCGCTCGGCGGCAGTAAAACGTTTGGGTTCATTAATTTGAGCTCCGATAGATCGAGCCGTAATCGATTGATCTCTCACAATAACTTCTGGCAAAACAGTAATTTTTTGTGGAAGTTCAAACTTTACAACACTTGAAAGTACATCTTGTGCTGTTACTGTTTTTCGGACAGTTTCATAATTGAAGGCCGACACCAATAATTCATCACCTGTTTTTACTAAGATAGAAAAAGTCCCGATTGTTGTACTTTTAACTTCTTGGCCCGTTGTCGAATTTCTAATTGTAACCTCGGCGATAGGTTGCTCTTGACAAACAACTAAACCACGAATTGAAGATAGGCTTTTATTTTGCGCCAGCATAACTACAGCGTTCAACCCAAAAAACAAAAGGAATAAATTAGTTTTCACCGCGACTAAGTTGATTGAACCTTTCTGCTATTGGCACGATTAAAAACATGACCAATGTTTTATTTTTAGCCTTCAATGCCGCTGCAAGGGCGCTATCTTCCACACAATAATATAAAAATCCTTTTACATAATCGTGAGGCACTTTTAACGTTTCAGTAAAATAGGTTTCGTCAAATAAAGCCTCTAAACGATATAAATTACTTTCTTTTTTTTCTACTAAAATTTCTTTTTTGAGCATGGCTTTTCTGCCAGAAATAGTATTTAATAAGCCATCTATTCCTCCACCGCTTGTTGCCGTGTACAGTTTTCGTTCTGCGGGAGTATATTTTTTTTGACCGTAGGGTATAATTCCTAAACTTTCAGCAGTAATGGATGACTCCTCAATAACCACTTCTTTTAAAATAACACTTTTGGATCTCATTCGGATTTTTAGTTCGGTTGCAATACTCTCATCCGCTGTGATCGTTTTGCGAACTGTTTCGAGATTTACTGCCGAAAACACCAAAACATCACCTGTTTTGACTTCAATTTCAAAAGTGCCATCACTTTGAGTAACTGTGGCAAGCTTACTTGAAATATTATTCACATTTATACGATCAACACTTAAAGAATCAGCTACCACTCGACCTTTCAACTGCCGACTAGTATTAACTTGAGCAGTCAAAACTTGCACAACCATTAAAAAAAATAGCAACAATTGGAATCTAGTTTTCTTCACTTAGTATTTTTTTATATTTAAGAGCCAAATCATTAATTAAAAAATGACTCATTGATGTGTTTTTTGCTTGTAATGAACTTACGAATTGAGAATCTTCGATGGCAAAATACTCAAAACCCTTTACGTAATCTGCTGGAATTTTTAATTTATTAACCACATAATCATCCGAAAAAAGCGCTTGAGTTTGTTGCAAGTAGCGCTCCTTTTTCTCCACTTGAAGTTCTTTTTTCAACATTTTAGTTCTTCCCGAGATCCAATTCAATAGCGGATCAGCTGATATTGATCCTCCTGCCATTGTGCCTACATTAGCCGAAGCATTCAAATGCGTTGCTGTGTACAATTTTCTTTCGGCAGGTGTATACACTTTTTGTCCTTTCGGGATTATTCCTAAACTTGATGCGCTTAATTTTTCTGGAACTACTACTTCGTCAAGTTCATTAACAATTCGTTTCAAAAACACAGCTAGTAATTCCTTTTTTAAATCGTCAGTCGTGAGCGTTAAACAAAATTCTTTAAACTGAGGAGCTACAAAACAAAGGGCATCACCTACTTTGGCATTTATTTCAAAAACGCCCTCTTGATCCGTTTGAACTACAACTCCAGACGCTCTGTTCGCTACATAAATTCCAGCGGCATCTGCTCGAGCCACCTCAACACGTCCTTTTAAACCTGTTCTATTCCCGTTTTGCGCTTGCAAATGAGAACCGAAAAGAACCAAAATAAAACAACATAACCTGATGGTGCCTTGCATAACTTGCTCAGTAAGTTCGTAAAAGTATCGTAGTGTGTTCAAAATTAATACTAATACCTTGATAAAAAAATGTTAATTAAAAAGGAATACAAAAACAGACTTTAATACCTTTATCAAAAATTACATTTCAACGATGAAAAACGCCATCATAGCCAGTACCTCGACATTAGCTAATGAAGATTATTTACAGTATTTGCTACCAGAATTAGAATTACTCTTCAGTCAATGCAAAACTATACTTTTTATCCCGTACGCAAGACCAGGAGGAATAAGCCATGAGGAGTATACCGAAAAAGTGCAAACCGCTTTTGAAAAAATCAATAAAAAAGTAGTTGGCATACATGAATTTGACAATCCTGAAAATGCAATTCGCCAGGCCGAAGGAATATTTACGGGAGGCGGAAACACATTCGTATTGGTTTCTCAACTTTACAAAAATAAAATAATGAGTACGCTAGCAGAAGTTCTAAAAAATGGAACTCCTTATTTAGGATGCAGTGCCGGAAGTAATATTTGCGGTTTAAGCATGCAAACCACCAACGACATGCCTATTGCTTATCCGCCAAGTTTTCAGACACTAGGAATCATACCGTTTAATATCAACCCACACTATCTAGATCCCAATCCAGACTCTACACACATGGGTGAAACGCGCGAAACACGCATAAAAGAATTTCATGCTTACAACTCTGCGCCTGTTTTAGGCTTGCGAGAAGGAAGTTGGATCACAGTTAAAGCCGATAAAGTAACACTAAAAGGTCCCTTAACAGCAAGACTATTTTTGAAAAATCAAGTTCCAGAAGAGTTACCATCTGAGTATGATTTGAGCAATCTAAAATAAATAAGTTAAAAAATCCAAAACTAGTCGTTTTGGATTTTTTGTTTTATGAAAGCCTCAGCAAATCTAATTTGAGAAACTAAAATCCATAAAAAAAGCCCCAAACAATCGTTTGGGGCTTGGAGCGAAAGACGAGGCTCGAACTCGCGACAACCAGCTTGGAAGGCTGGAGCTCTA
>CAZMHK010000112.1:0-10462 GCA_964566045.1 uncultured Flavobacterium sp. | reverse complement strand
TTAAACTATTTGAATTCAAAAGAAAATCATATCGACGACTTGATTGCAAGTTGCAAACAAAACAATCAAAAAGCACAATTCGAAATTTACAATCGATATGCAAAGGCTATGTATAACGTGGCAAATCGCATTGTAAAGGACAGCCATTATGCAGAAGATGTGATGCAAGAAAGTTTCTTGAAAGCCTTTAACAAAATTCACGATTACAAACAAGAAGTAGCTTTTGGTGCTTGGCTTAAAAGAATTGTTGTCAATCGAAGTATTGATTTTTTAAAGAAAAACAATGTCTTTAAAACAGAAGATTTTGAAAATGCTGTATTTAAATTAGAAGATCAAACTGAAAATTGTGTCGATATAGCCGAGTTTAAAGAGCTAAAAGTAAAACAAATTGTAGACTGTATTGGAACACTCAAATACAATTACCAAGTGGTACTGAGCTTGCATTTTATTGAAGGTTACGACCAAGAAGAAATTAGCGAAATCCTGAATATAAGTTATGCCAATGTGCGAACCACATTGAGTAGGGCAAAAGAAAATTTACGAAAAAAACTGGCGGAATTATGAAAAAGGAAAATGAAAACTGGAATGAATTATTTGAAACTTGGCAAGACGAATGGGATGTAACTCCTTTACCAGAAGGTCACGAGAACAGATTCAAAAATAAACTAAAACAAAAAAAATCGTTTAAAAAGTATTTGATTCCGTTAAGTATTGCTGCTTCACTATTGCTAATAATGACAATCACACTTTTCAATAAAGCAGCACCGCCAACGCCCAACTTACATTTTGCCTCTCAAGAAACTAAGCAAACCGATTCGATTTTTACAGTAATCATCAAAAAAGAACTGGATAAACTCAATGAAAAAGAATCGCCTGAAAACAAAAAAATAATTGCCGATGCTTTACAGCAAATGAAAGTTCTTGATGCAGATTATGAAAAAATTATTCTAGAACTTGAGAAAAATGGCGAAAGCAAACCTATTTTACAAGCTATGATTGCCAATTTACAAACCCGAATTTCATTTTTACAAACGGTGCTTCAGCACATTGAAGAAAACGAACGAAAAATAAACATACCCGATGAAAAAACAATGTAAACTACTTTTCCTACTGCTTTTTCTTCCATTTTTAGGTCAAGCGAATTCAGATGATTTTGCACACAGCAAGCAAAAAAATATTAAAAAAGCGTACTACGTAAACGCTGATGCCACGGTAGCAATTGACAATTCCTATGGAAATATAAGCATAACAACTTGGAACCAAGATATCATCGAAATTGATGTTTTAATAAAAGTAAGTGGGGATAATGAAAAATATGTAAACCAGCGAATTGACAATATTTCAGTTGCTATCACAGCCTTAAAAAATCTGGTAAGTGCCAAAACTATTCTTGAAAACACTTCTTACAGCGGAAAAAGTAAAAACAAAAACTTTGAAATTAATTACACCATTAAAATTCCAAGCAAAGGAGGCGTCAAATTAGTAAATAAGTACGGTTCTATATTGGTTGCCGATATCAATGCTGATGCCGATATCACTTGCAAATACGGAAAAGTGACGATGGGGAAAGTTTCAGGAAAAAGTGAATATAATTTAGAGTATTGTTCTAATTCTAGCATGAGTTCACTGCGAAATGGAAAAATACAGGCGAAATATTCGAGTATTAAAATCGCTGAAGTTGGCAAACTGGATATAAATACCGACTACACTGATGTGGAGATTACCAACGCTGAAATGATCAGATACGATTGCACGTATGGAAAAATCAAATTTGATGCGGTTCAAATTCTTGAAGCCACAGGAAATTATTTAACCATCCGCCTTGGCGAGGTGTCCAACGCCTTAAAACTAGCCACACAATACAGTTCATTAACCGTTCAAAACCTCTCTGCCAAAGCCAATAACGTAAGTATTAAAGGCGATTACACTGGAATTAATTTAGGATATCACCCTAATTACGCCTTTGACTTTGATGTTAATTTAAGATATGCTAATTTTAAATATTCATCTGATTTAGAAATAGATAAGAAAGAAGAAGTATCAAATAACAAACGCTACGAAGGCTTTCATAAAAAGCGAAGGCAAAACACAATCACCATTACATCCGGATACGGAAATGTTTCTTTAACACAAAACCAATAAACAACAATAACTATGAAAAAAACGAAACAATTAGCACTTACTTTTGCCATTTTGGCTACCTCTTTTGCGCAAGCGCAATGGTCTAGCAAAGGAAAAATAACAGGAAATGGCAAAGTAATTACCCAACAAAAAACTACAGCAAGTTATGATGGAATTGCTGTAACAGGCTTCTTTGATGTGGTTTTAGTTGAAGGAAAAGAGGGCAACATCACCATAAAAGGGGAAGAAAATTTACTAGAATACATCAATATTTCAGTTGAAAATAATCTATTGAAGATTGCTTCCGAAAAAAACAAATACATCAGCCCAAGTAAAGGAAAAGAAATTATCATCACAGTTCCTTTTGAGTCAATTTCAAAGGTGGCAATGACCGGATCAGGTGATGTTACCACAAAAAATCCTATTGAATCAAAATCTTTTCAAGTTCAATTAACTGGTTCTGGTGATATGAATTTAGATGTGCGTGCTAGCAATATTGATGTAACTTTAACTGGGTCTGGCGATATTAATTTAAGTGGCTCTACTTCTGAAATTACCACCGTATTAAGTGGTTCAGGCGATATTGATACCAGCAAACTGAAAGCACAAACTGCTGATGCAACTGTGTCAGGCTCTGGTGATACAACCGTATATTGCACCGAAATGATTCGCGCGCGAGTTTCAGGATCGGGTGATATTCAATACAAAGGCGACCCAAAGAAAAAAGATACCAAAGTAAACGGCTCTGGCTCAATTTCTAAAGCCTAGTAAGAAATATTTAAAATTATAGAAAGGTGTTTTAGTTATCTAAAGCACCTTTTTTTGGCACTTTATTTAACAAAACAATCGCCGTTAGAAAAAACAACGCTAAAATTACGATTGCTGTTCTAGGACTTCCTGTAACTTGATCAACAACACCGTAAACAATCATTCCAATTACAATTCCTATTTTTTCGGCTACATCATAAAAACTGAAAAATGAAGCTGTGTCTTCTGTCTCCGGCAATAATTTTGAATACGTGCTGCGTGATAAAGACTGAATTCCACCCATTACCAATCCAATAAAACCAGCCATGATATAAAATTCTGTTGGTTGTGTAATGAAATAAGATAAGGCACATAAAACCAACCAAATGCTATTGATTGCAATTAGAGTTGGAATATTACCAAAACGACCAGATGCCTTTGATGTTAAAAAAGCTCCCAAAACGGCAACTAATTGAATCAATAAAATACATATAATCAGTCCAATGGTTCCCTCCTCTTTTGTACTCCATTCTATTTCTTGCGCACCAAAATAGGTTGCCACCAACATTACCGTTTGAACAGCCATACTTGACACAAAAAAACTACGCAAATAGCGCAACAAAGGAATATTTTGTTGCAGTAACTGCCAAACTTTTTTTAATTCTTTGAATCCGTTAAAAACAACTGCTTTACTAATTTTTTGATTTTTAACAGAACTCCCTTTCGGTAAAAAGTAATACGAATATTGGCTGAATAAAATCCACCACACACCAACCATCACAAAGGAATAACGCATTGCTTTCATGGCTGCTTCGCCATCGGTTCCTGTAATGCCAAACAATTTTGGCTTCATGATCATTCCAAGATTGATGACTAATAAAATAACACTTCCTACATAGCCCATAGAATACCCTTTGGCACTAATACTATCCTGCTGCTCCGGAAAAGCGATATCTGGTAAATACGAGTTGTAAAATACCAAACTGCCCCAATAACCGATCAAACCCAAAAAATAAAACGATAAACCGGTATAAATGGAATCCAAATTAAACCAATACAATCCCATACACGAGAGTGCACCCATGTAACAGAAGAACTTCATAAACGACTTTTTGTCGCCTAAATAATCAGCTATTCCGGAAAGTAAAGGAGACAAAAACGATACAACCAAAAAGGCAAATGCAGTTACAAAACTAATTAAGGCAGAGTTTTTTAAATGCAGACCAAATACATCTATATAATGATCACGCTCTGCAAAAAGTGCTTCATAAAAAATTGGAAATACCGCCGAAGCAATCGTTAAGGTATACACGGAGTTTGCCCAATCGTAAAATGCCCACGCATTTAATAACTTCTTACTTCCTTTTTCAAGCTGTACCATAGAATTTTATTTACTGCACGAATTTATTTCTTTTTCATGTAACTCAAGCCTATTGCGGTAAAAATTTATCTAAAGATAACCTAAGCTTTTTATCAAAGTACTTCATGATACAAAATAAAAAAGGCTAACTGTACTTAGTTAGCCTCTATTATTTCTCTAAAAATAAAATTATTTCAAAACTCCAACTTGTGCTGCAATAGCTTTAGCCTCTGGAATAAAAGCTTGTAAATTAGCTATACGAGTTGCATCAGATGGGTGCGTACTCATGAATTCTGGCGGTGCTTGTCCACCAGATTTTGCTGACATACGTTGCCAAAATGCTATTGATTGCTCTGGGTTGTATCCTGCAATAGCCATCAATGTCAAGCCAATTTTATCCGCTTCTGTTTCGTGGTTTCGGCTAAATGGTAACATAACTCCAAATTGTGAACCTAAACCATAGGCTTGACCAATAATTTGCTGCGTTCTTTCACTTTTACCAGATACTCCTACAGCTATAACTTGACCAAGCACTTCTTGAGCTTGTGCTGTACTCATACGTTGTGCACCATGATCAGCCAAAGCATGTGATACTTCATGCCCCATTACGGTTGCTAAACCTGCATCATCTTTCGTAATTGGTAAAATACCCGAGTATACCACAATTTTACCACCAGGCATACACCAAGCATTAACCTCTTTACTATCTACCAGTTTATATTCCCACTGATAATCTTTTAGATACTCTGCTTTTCCCAAATAGGTTAGGTATTTTTCTGCTGCTGCTTTGATTCGGAACCCAATCGCTTCCACTTTTCTTGATTCAGCCGTCCCTGTAATTACTTTATTTTCTTTCAAAAAAGTCCCGTATTGTTGAAATGAAGATGGGAATAATTGGCTGTTAGAAACAAAATTAAAATTCTTTTTTCCCGTTATAGGATTAGTTGAGCAAGCTACTACAAGTGCTACTACTGCTAATCCTGCTATTAAATTTTTTTTCATGATATTTGGTTTTGATTGACAACAAAAATACAATTATTATCCACGCTCAATTTATACAATTAACAAAAAAAGTAACATCATTTTGTGCTCTAACCTTTTATATGTAGTACTGAAAAACCTTTTTCCACAAACAAAAATCCATTTTGAATCCACACATCCGAATCAAATGAAACAGCCACCGTATCAATTTCGATGGAACGAATTTCAAAAGGCAAACTAATTAAGTTTATTTTGTAGTTCTTGTATGAAGTTTCAAATTTCCCCTCTTTATGTTGCTGAATCACAAGTTCATTTTCTTTACCTGTTAATTGAAAAGAAAGTAAACTGAACCTGCCTTTTTTATAATCGTAGCCGTCTTGTGCATCTTCGTAAACTACTGATTTTTCTTTTCCATTTTTGAAATAAACGTCTAAAGTCAGTTCATCAAAAGTCAGTTCGCCAACATATTGCTGTATTGGATATTTTGGGATAATAGCACCTGCTTTTACAAAAAGTGGAATCTGGTCAAAATCAGCATCAATCCAAAGTTCTTTTCCACCCATTATTACTGTATTATTCCAGTAATTATACCACTGCCCACGCGGAATGTACAATCTTCGACCTAAAGCATTAGGTTCAAGTATAGGGCAAACCATAATTTGGTTTCCAAAAATAAATTCATCGTTACGGTAATGCGTTTGAATATCTTCTTGGTCAAAATAAACCAACGGTTTCAACATCGGAATTCCTTCTTTGATGTACTGCCAAAACATGGTGTACAAATACGGAAGTAATTGGTAGCGAAGATTGACAAATTTTCGAGCAATATTTAAAACTTCTTCATCAAATGCCCAAGGTTCTTGATGCCCATGATCACCCGAAGAATGTGTTCTACAAAATGGATGAAACACGCCCAATTGAATCCAACGCGCGTACAACTCCCCCGAAGGTTGCTCTGCAAAACCACCGATATCAGATCCTGTGAAGCCCATTCCCGAAAGTGATAAACGTTGCACTTGAATATTAGCCAACCACAAATGCTCCCATGTGGCAACATTGTCACCTGTCCAAGACGAGGTGTAGCGTTGCGCTCCTGCAAAAGCTGATCTGGTAATTACAAAAGGTCTTTTAGGATAGGCATATCTTTTTACACCATGATAGGTAGCACGCGCCATCTGCGTTCCGTAAATATTATGCGCTTTTCGGTGGCTGCAAGGATTTCCGTCATAATCGTGGCGTACATCCATAGGAAATGTTTTGTTTGGCACTTCCATAACAGCGGGCTCATTCATATCGTTCCAAACACCTTTTACACCAATATCTGAAACTAATTCTTTGAATAAAGTTGCCCACCATTCCCGTACCACAGGATTGGTAAAATCAGGAAAATTACATTCGCCAGGCCACACTTTTCCTTTCATGTAAGGTCCATCCGCTCTTTTACAAAAATAATCTTTGGCTAAAGCTTCTTGATAAATGGCGTATTCTTTATCGATTTTTATTCCAGGATCAATAATGACGATTGTTTTAAAACCATCTTCGGCCAACTCTGCAACCATACGTTTTGGGTCCGGAAAATGCGACTTATTCCAAGTAAAACACCTGAAACCATCCATATAATCGATATCTAAATAAATTGCATCACAAGGAATTTTTAGCTGTCTGAAAGTCGCTGCAATCTCCTTAACATTGCTCTCAGGGAAATAACTCCACTTGCACTGATGATAACCCAAAGCCCACAAAGGCGGTAGTTCAGGCTTGCCAGTTAAATCAGTGTAAGTGGTGACCACATCCTGCATTTGAGGACCATAAATAAAGTAATAATTCATTTCGCCACCTTCGGCCCAAAAACTAGTTACGTTGCGACGCTCATGGCAAAAATCAAAAAAAGTACGGAAAGTATTGTCAAAGAAAATTCCATAAGATTGCTTGTTGTGTAAGCCAATATAAAAAGGAACTACTTTATACAAAGGCTCTTGATCTTTTTGGTAAGCGTACTGATCGGTGGCAAAATTTTCGAGTCGTTTTCCTTTCAAATTCATCTGAGTAGCTTTGTCACCTAAGCCATAAAAACATTCTCCATCTCTAGAAGTTTTACTCATTTTGACAATATTTCCGCCATATTCGTAACTCTCTTCCCAATGAAAACCGAGTTCATCTTCAAGAATTACGTGATTGTTTTTGTCTAAAATAGCAACGCGCAAATCAGCTTTTTGAATAATGCAATTCACTTTGCTCGTGGTAATACAATAAGCTTGCTCTAGTTCATTAAATTCTAAAAAATTATATCCGTGTGTATGACTTTTATCAATTGCATACGAAAAATCAGTACTAAAATATCCTTTTGTGGTATATCGAAATCGAATTAAACTATCACGGAGTACCGTAATTTTTAAAATAACATTATTCTCAGAATGAAAATAAAAAGAATCAACGTTTTGTTCTACTAAAACAATTCGTGACGGATAGGTATCGCCTTTGTACTCTAACGATGTATTTGTAATCATTATCTGTGGTATTTTAACTGAACCTAGTAAATCGAAAAGCCACTTAAGGTAAATTAAATGGCTTTGGATTTTATTTAAACAATTTTAAAAATAACTACACTTAAGGGTGGAAGTGTAGTTGCAACCGAGTAATCTCTACCATCGTATGGAATGGCTTCAATAGTTAATTTTGAGATATTCGAAACGCCGCTTCCCGCATATTGCGTGGCATCACTATTGAATATTTCTTGAAGCTTGCCAGTGCGAGGCATACCAATTTTGTAATCCTGACGAACTACTTGGGTAAAATTGCAAACTACAAATACATCCTCATTGGAATTTTTTCCTTTTCTAATAAAGGATAGTACTGCATTCTGATGATCAAAATAATTGATCCACTCAAAACCACCGCCCTCAAATTGTCTTTCGTGAAGGGCTGTTTCCTTTTTGTACAAAGCATTCAAATCGGTAATGAGTTTTTTAATTCCCAAATGATTGGGTTGTTCGAGCAAATGCCAATCTAAGCTAGCTTCGAAATTCCACTCTTTTTCTTGCGCAAATTCGTTACCCATAAAAAGCAATTTGGCTCCCGGATGCGCAAACATGTAACCGTATAACAATCGAAGGTTAGCAAATCGTTGCCAATCATCACCGGGCATTCTGCCTAAAATAGATTTTTTTCCGTAGACTACTTCGTCATGAGACAAGGGCAACATAAAATTCTCCGAAAACGCGTAAGTCATCGAAAAAGTCAAATCATTTTGATGGTATTTGCGATAAACTGTTTCTTTTTTAAAATAATCCAAAGTGTCATGCATCCAACCCATCATCCATTTCATTCCAAAACCCAAACCTCCGATAGATGTTGGTCGAGATACCATAGGAAAAGAAGTGCTCTCTTCGGCTATCGTTTGCACACCTTCGTAATTGGCATAAACAGCTTCGTTAAATTCTTTTAAAAAACTGATCGTTTCTAGATTTTCTCTTCCGCCATAAATATTCGGCTCCCATTCACCATCATTTCTTGAATAATCTAAATATAACATCGAGGCAACAGCATCAACTCGCAAAGCATCAACATGATAATGATCCAACCAAAACAAGGCATTACTGATCAAGAAAGAACGCACTTCGTTTCGTCCGTAATTAAAGACTAAACTTTTCCAATCGGGGTGATAACCTTTCCTTCTGTCAGGATGTTCAAAAAGGTTCGATCCATCAAAATAACCAAGACCATGCGCATCATCCGGAAAATGTGATGGAACCCAATCTAGAATAACTCCAATTTCAGCTTTATGCAATTCATTGACCAATTGCATGAATTCTTGTGGATTACCAAAGCGCGAAGTTGGCGCAAAATACCCAACCAATTGATAGCCCCATGACGGGTCGTAAGGATACTCCATGATGGGCATAAATTCAACATGAGTAAAACCCATTTCTTTGACATACTGCACCAAATCCTGAGCTAATTCTGTATAGGGTAAAAAGCGATTGCCATCAACATGACGTTTCCAAGAGCCTAGATGTACCTCATAAACTGAGTAAGGTTTATCTAAATTATTGTGTTTTTGTCTGTTTTTTATCCAATTATTATCGCTCCATTTGCACTCTAAATCCCATACAATCGATGCCGTTCTAGGTGGATGTTCACAATAAAAAGCAAAAGGATCTGCTTTTTCTGCTACAACACCTCCATTATTTGATTCTATAAAATATTTATACGCAGTTCCCTTTTGCACTCCAGGTATAAAGCCTTCCCAAATACCTGATGAGTCCCAACGTACGAATAGAGCGTGTTCTCCTTTATTCCAGAAATTAAAATCTCCTATGACAGAAACTTGGCGTGCTGATGGCGCCCAAACAGCAAAATAAACACCGGCCACACCATCGATTGTTATAAGGTGTGCTCCTAATTTTTCATAAAGACGAAAATGTTTCCCCGCTTTAAATAAATCAATATCAAAATCAGTAAAAAGAGAATGTGTGATAACTGTACTCATAAGAGGTGGATGTGCTGCTAACTAATTGTAAGTAAAAACTTTTTTTTGCCTTTAAGATTTATTTAATCTCATAATTATCTGGGATTGTAACTCCTTTTTTAACTACAACAATTCCATCTTTAATGGCATACAATTCATTTGAAAAATCAGCTAAGTGAGGGCCGCCACTAATGTGAACATCATTCCCAATGCGGCAATTTTTGTCAATTAAAGCATTTTTCAAGAAACATCTTTCTCCAATACCAACTAATTGTTTCCCGTTTGCTGCATCATTATTCATATCATCAATGTTTTGATAAAAATCATTACCCATCACATAACAATTATGAATAATTGTGCCTTCACCTACACGAGAACGAATGCCCACGACTGAATTCACAATTTCTTTGGCGTTTAAAATACAACCTTCAGAAATTAGCGAACGATCGATCATGGTTTTTTGAAATTTTGAAGGCGGTAACAAACGAGGTCTGGTAAAAATTTTATTATCGTTGTCGAATAAATTGAATTTAGGCAAATCCTCTGTCAATCCAATATTGGCTTCAAAAAATGAATCGATATTTCCAATGTCAGTCCAGTATCCTTCGTACTGATAGCTTAATATTTTTTTGTTACCAACGGCTTGCGGAATAATCTCTTTACCAAAATCTTTGGTTTCTTTATTGGCCATGATATCAATAAGCAATTGACGATTGAAAATATAAATCCCCATTGATGCTAGATAGTTTTTATGAAAAAACAAACCTCTGAATCGGACTGAATGA
>CAZMHK010000111.1:0-10512 GCA_964566045.1 uncultured Flavobacterium sp. | reverse complement strand
CGACCCCCTCGGTGTAAACGAGGTGCTCTGAACCAGCTGAGCTAATCGCCCTATTGCAATTCGATAATTTTCATTTCCTTATTGCGAGTGCAAATATAAGACTGTTTTTTGAATATGCAACTATAAAAACAAAAAAATTACTAAATTTCTGCAACTACAAAAGTACTTCCTCCTACGTAAACAAAGTCAGTCGCTACGGCATTTTGCAGTGCTTTTTGATAAGCTTCTGAAACATAATTACATACCTCACCATACAACTCAAACAATGCCGCCTTTTGTTGCAAAACTTGCGCATCCAATCCGCGAGGAATATTAGGCTTACAAAAATAATATTTTGCATTTTTGGGAAACAAAGGCAAAATTTCTTCTAAATCCTTATCATTTACTACTCCCAAAACGAAGTGTAATGTATCAAATTTCTCTTTTTGTATTTGTTTCAATACGATCTCTAGACCGTTTTTATTGTGAGCAGTATCACAAATAACCTTTGGAGCTGTATGTATTTGCTGCCACCTACCTTGAAGCCCTGTATTCTTTACAACATGTAACAAACCATCTTGTATATTTTGAGAGGAAATTTCAAATTCAGATTGCTTATTCAAAACCTGTATAGTTTGCAAAACCGTCTTTTTGTTGTGAACTTGATAATCTCCAATTAAGTCCGAAGGATAGTCTTCTGAAATTAAATCTGCTGCAAAATAAATCTCCGAGCTTCCTTCTTTGGCTCTAGACAAAAAAACAGATTTTGTTTCAGATGTGTACTCTCCAATAATTACAGGGACATTTGACTTAATAATTCCTGCTTTCTCAAAAGCAATTGCTTCAAGTGTATTGCCTAAAAACTGAGTGTGATCTAAGCCAATATTTGTTATCACCGAAACCAAAGGCGTGATAATATTTGTGGCGTCCAGTCTTCCGCCCATTCCTACTTCGATAATGGCGATATCCACTTTTGCAGCAGCAAAATAATCAAAAGCCAAACCTACCGTCATTTCAAAAAAGCTCATGTCATTCGCTTCAAAAAACAGCTGATACTCCGTGACGAAATCTTCGACAAATTTCTCAGATATTTCGACTCCATTTATTTTTATACGTTCTCTAAAATCTTTTAAATGTGGCGATGTATACAAACCTACTTTATAACCGGCTTCTTGTAAAACAGATGCCAACATATGAGAGGTTGATCCTTTGCCATTGGTTCCTGCTACATGTATAAATTTCAGTTTTTTTTCAGGATAATTAAGGTGCGCTGACAGTTTGTGAGCGTTGGTTAAGTCCTTCTTGTAAGCTTGTGCGCCTTGAAGTTGGTACATCGGAAGCTGATTAAACATCCAGTTTATAGTGTCTTGATAATTCATTTTATAGGTAAATAGGAATTGTTTAAAATATTTTTCGATTTTTTTAGTTTAATACTACATCGAAAAGTATCTTTATTGCAAAATTGAAACAAATTTTAGAATTAATGATTAAAACACAATAATATTATATGTTTAGTTTTATCCAATTACAAGCAGACACCCTTACTAATGCCGCATCAAGCGCAGTTGTTGAAAACATTGCTCCAAACACCGAAATTTCTACTTTAGGATTTTTATTAAAAGGCGGTATTTGGCTAATCCCAATTGGGATCTTATTGTTTTACACTTTTTACCTCATAATTGAGCGCTACTTATACATTAAGAAAGCTTCAAAAGTAGACACCTTACTTTTGCGTGATGTGCGAGATCAGTTAAATTCTGGTAATTTAGATTTAGCTAGATCTATTGCAGAGCGTAACAACACGGCATCTGGAAATATCATCAAAGAAGGTATCCTTGTTATTGGCCGCCCAATTGGTGAAATCGAATCGAATATGGATCGTGCAGCTGATATTGAAATTGGCGAAATGGAAAAACATTTAGGACATTTAGGACTTATTGCAGGTATCGCCCCTACCTTAGGTTTTATTGGTACCATTTCCGGAGTAATTAAAATTTTCTACAGTATATCCGTTACTGAGAATATTAGTATCGGGAACATTTCTGGTGGATTGTACGAAAAAATGATTAGTAGTGGAGCCGGTTTGATAGTAGGGATTGTAGCCTACAGTGGATACCACTTGTTGAACGGGAAAATTGATAATTTTGCATTAAAAATCCAAAAACAAGTACTTGAATTTGTAAATATTATTCAAAAATCATAACATGTCTATCAAAAGAAAAAGAAGATTTCATGCCGAGGTCGCGACTTCTTCATTAAGCGACATCATGTTTTTTTTACTGTTGTTTTTCTTGATTATTTCTACACTTGCCAACCCCAATGTAATCAAGATGACTTTGCCAAAAGCGCAATCAAACGAAAAAACCAACAAACAATTCATCAGCTTATCTGTCACTGAGGATAAAAAATTCTATATTGACAAACAACCCGTTTCATTTGAAGAACTCGAGGCAAGACTCATGTCTAAAATGGATAAAACAAAAGACCAAACCGTTGTGGTTAGAATCCCATTTAATCTTCAGGTGCAAGATTTAGTTGATGTATTACAAATAGGAGTACGTAACAATCTGAAATTTGTAATCGCAACTAGCCCAAAATAAAAAACAATATTAATTTAGGACACGTCTTGCTTTTGGGCGTGACCGCAATAAAAAAATGGAGCCAATCAACTTGTATCTGATGGGCTCCATTTTTTATTGCCGTCGGGCTATTCGCAGTACTGCGGTACTTGCTGCTATCCCTCACGCGAAATATCGTGTGAATTGGCGATTATCTTTTACAAGCAAACTATTAATTGAGACTAAAATTGTAAATAATTTTGCCTACTTGCTTTTCTGGCGCATCTGAACTAGGATCCCATTTCGTATTCATAGCTGCAATTCGAGCTTGATCAAGTAAACATCTTGCCGTATTTGTTGTTCCTTTTACTCCTGCAGTAGCGCTCATGGTGCGTCCGTTTCGATCTACAGCTACCTCCACAACTACTCTTCCTTGCTCATTACAAATATATTTCGGTTCAGGTTTCGAGACTGCTCTTCTATTACCAAGAGAATAGCCTACTCCGCCACCAGAACCACTTCCGGATCCGCCACCGCTTCCAGAGCCTGAACCTTTGCCTGTTCCTGTTCCATTTCCAGTTCCGTTTCCTCCTCCAGTGCCACCACCTGAACCGCCTAAACCATAATAATCACCTGAATTTAAATTCCCATTTGACTTTCCTTTATTTCCAGTTGTTTTATCATCACCATCACCGCCTTTATTAGATCCTTTCAGTATACTTGACAACGCATCATTGGTCGAATTCGATACCTTTGGTTTTACAACAACAGGTTTTGTTTCTTCTTTTATAACTACGGGAGTCTTTTTAGCGGGTACTTTTGTGGGGATAACCACACTTTCATCTGTACTGTTTTCTTGAGAAAGTATTGCTTCGTCAGGAGTACTGTTCACCGGTACCGCTTTCGCTTGATTTTTCACCTCTAAGACTTCACTTTTATAGTCCGAGCCCGATCCGAAATCACTATCGCCAAAATTCACCGTAACACCACCTCCACCGCCACCACCAGCAAGCTCCACTCCATTTGCCGGAGGCCAAAAACGGATGAAAAACAAAATCAACAACATTGCCGCATACAAAAGAGTGGTAATTATTAAAGATTTTTTTTGATTGGTTGAATTAGTAGAACTCATTGTATTGGTATTTGAAAAAAGGATATGACTAAAAACGTTGAAAAGTACTAAAAATTGTCAAGAGTAGAAAGCTAAGTGGTCAATTATAAATTAGATTGAACTCAAAGCAAAATGGGAATCAGTAGCCTTTTATGTCTACCAACTCCCATTTTGTATACTAGTAATTGTAAGTGCTCAAATTAAGTAAGCTGTTTCAATGCAATCTCAAAAGCAGTGGCGCTAATATTAGTTTTACTAGGATTAAGTGTATGCGCTTTCTCAATTGCTTTTTTAATAATTTCTGAAGTATCTGAGAATATAGCCTCATCAGTCATGTGTACCTTTTTCTCCATAAAATACGCAAAAACGCGAGCCATTCCACAATTTGAAATAAAATC
This sequence comes from uncultured Flavobacterium sp., assembly GCA_964566045.1. Classification (GTDB taxonomy): domain Bacteria; phylum Bacteroidota; class Bacteroidia; order Flavobacteriales; family Flavobacteriaceae; genus Flavobacterium. The sequence goes on along the minus strand of CAZMHK010000111.1, from coordinate 6,466 downwards.
AGGAATCAAACTTACTTTGTGATCTACATCTTCCATAATTGGACCAAAGAAAATCTCTTTATCCGCAAAAGGAACGTTCGCTCCACAAGAAATAACTTCTAAACCATTAGCAATTAAACTATCAATTTGAGACTGCGTAACTAAACGAGATGCCGCACATGGCGTAAAAATTTCAGCGCCAATTGTCCAAATTTTTTGGTTGATTTCTTCAAAAGGAATCATGTTCTCAGCCACTAGTTTGTTACCATCTTTAGCTAAAAACAATTCTCTTATCTCTTCAAAAGAAAAACCATCTTCATTGATCAACCCGCCATCCCTATCGATAATACCAATTACTTTGGCACCCATATCCGCAAGGTAAAAAGCTGCAGCTGAACCTACATTTCCAAATCCTTGAACGATCGCTTTCTTACCCTTTACATCGCCGCCATAAATAGCATAAAAATTACGAACTGCCTCAGCAACACCGTAACCTGTAATCATATCAGCAACTGTATATTTTTTTGAAACATCAGGAGAGAATTTTGGGTTTTCGATCACCTTAACAACTCCTTGACGCAACTGACCTATTCTATTGATTTTATCTGCTTCAGTTGGTTTGAAGTGTCCGTTAAAAACACCTTCTTGCGGATGCCAAACACCACATTCTTCAGTCATCGGGATCACCTCATGAATTTCATCAACGTTCAAATCGCCACCAGTTCCGTAGTAACTTTTCAACAAAGGAGAAACCGCTTTATACCAACGTTGTAAAACTCCTTTTTTGCGAGGGTCATTTGGATCAAAATTGATACCCGACTTTGCTCCACCTATCGCAGGTCCAGAAACCGAAAATTTAACTTCCATCGTTTTTGCCAATGACAAAACTTCATTCATATCCAAACCTTTTCGCATACGAGTTCCACCTCCAGCAGCACCACCACGAAGTGAATTGATAACTGTCCAACCCTCAGCTTCGGTTTCAGCATCTTTCCAATGGAAAACTATTTCAGGTTCTTTATTTTCGAATTTCTTTAATAAATCTTTCATTTTTTGAGATTTGTTTATTTTTGGCAAATATAAAAAATGAATTTATGAGAATTAGCTATTTTGAGCTCTTCTTTCGAAAAAAATTAATATTTATCTAGTAAATCGTTTTTCAAATCTTTGTCCACTGGATTATTTGACAACCAAATACCGTAAAAAGCTTTTTTAAACTCTACACCTTTAATTTTACCTCGATAAATTTTATTTTTAGTAATCCACAAACTCTCATCCGCAGGATTGTAAGTCAACTCAAAAACATCCCCAATTTTGGTTTCTTCTGTACTTAACAGGGTAGTCAATTGCTGCAACTCTTGCGTAAATTTCAAAATCCCTTCTGCACCTACTGATTTCTCCATTCCTTTCTCCAAGGCTTTTGATAATTTTTTAGAGCTTATTAAACCAGACGTGATATGCAATGAAACTGCCATTTCAAGATCACTATTAAGTATTTGCTCAGCATCTTGAGAATAGCGAGTCAAGTACAAAGCTTGAATGTATAAATCAGTAAAAAATTTCGAACGTTGACCAACCCCGTTCAAAGTCAAACTTTTACCCTTAAACTCAATTGTTCTTGGAATTTCCACTCCATCGATAACAAATTTTTTCTGCGCTACTACATTTGAAGCGTACATTGATAAGATCATTACCAATACTGCCGATAACTTTTTCATATTAGAAAATTTAAATTAGTGGTATTTATTAATATGTAAATTTAACACAATTCAAGCGAAAAAATAAAGAATTCTCAACAAGCGAGCATAATTATTAATATTATACAAGATAAATAGAATTTTTAAAGAAATTTAAAAATTACTCATAAATTTTACCTGAACTGTGATTATATTTCGCTCCTGTAACACTACTTAAAACATTTGTTTCTTCACGAAGTTTTAATATTCCTAGCAATCCAAAGATCAAAGCCTCTTTGAACTCCAAAAGTTTTGCTGGAGGAACAACTATTTCCATCTTGGGTAAAAAGAATTTTATGCGCTCTAGCAGAAAACTATTGTATGCTCCACCACCTGTAATTAACATTCTGCCCTCATCGTTTGGTAAAGCCTTTCCGATCTGAAAAGCTACATGCTCTGTAAAGGTTCGAAGCACATCATGCGCCTTCAGATCATAACTCTCGATAAGAGGCAAAACGACATTCTTAACAAATTCATAGCCCAAGGATTTAGGAAACGTTTTCGAATAAAATTCAAGAGCATTTAATTCTGTTAAAAGTTCTTGGTTACAATTACCCAATCGCGAGTTGGCACCTTGATCATCATACTCGTAACCCAATAGTTGAGAAAAATAATTAAGAACAGTGTTTACAGGAGAGATATCAAAAGCAATACGCTGTCCGTTACTTTCAAATGATACATTACTAAATCCTCCCAAATTCATACAATAATCAAAGTCTGAAAATAAAATTCGGTCACCAATGGGAACTAGTGGTGCCCCTTGTCCGCCCAAAACAACATCCTGCACCCTAAAATCACAGACTACTTTTTGCTTACTTAAAATTGCAAGCTGTGGCAAATTTCCAATTTGAAGTGTGATTCCACGTTGTGGCTGATGCAAAACAGTATGACCATGCGAACAAACGGCGTCAATATTATTGATGTCATAACTTTGTATAAAACTGATAATGATAGTCGCTAAATACTCCGTATACTCTTCATTGAGAACAACTAACTCAAGTTCAGATAAACTGACCGCATTTTGAAGTTTGTTTAACCAATCGCTTGAATAGGAAACAGTTTTGGTTTCGAGCATTTCAAACGACCAATCCCCATCTACAACAGTAAAAACGATATGCGCCAAATCAATACCATCTAATGATGTCCCTGACATTACTCCTACTACCGAATACTTTTCTTTAAACATAGGCTAAAATTACGAAAACGTTTGAAATCTACTATTTTATAATTACTTTTGTGGTCAAATTTAAGAACATTTAATTTACAATAAAAACATGGATTTTAATCTAACCGAAGAGCATTTAATGATTCAACAAGCCGCTAGAGATTTTGCAGTTGCAGAATTATTGCCGGGCGTTATTGAGCGTGATGAACATTCCAAATTCCCAACTGAGCAAGTAAAAATGATGGCCGACCTAGGTTTCATGGGAATGATGGTAGATCCTAAATACGGTGGATCAGGTCTTGACAGCATTTCGTATGTTTTGGCTATGACCGAAATTGCAAAAATTGATGCCTCTGCAGCGGTAATCATGTCTGTAAACAACTCATTAGTTTGCGCCGGTTTAGAGAAATATTGCAACGAAGAACAAAAAATGAAATACCTTGTTCCTCTCGCAAAAGGAGAAGTTATCGGAGCATTTTGTCTTTCTGAGCCAGAAGCAGGATCTGATGCAACTTCACAAAAAACTACTGCAATTGACAAAGGCGATTACTACCTTTTAAACGGAACCAAAAACTGGATTACAAATGGTGGTACAGCATCTACTTACATCGTAATTGCACAAACAGATATCGAAAAAGGCCATAAAGGTATCAATGCCTTCATCGTTGAAAAAGGGTGGGAAGGTTTTGACATCGGACCTAAAGAAAAGAAAATGGGAATTAGAGGTAGCGACACGCATTCTCTAATGTTTACTGACGTAAAAGTTCCAAAAGAAAACAGAATTGGCGCTGACGGTTTTGGTTTTGCCTTTGCTATGAACGTGCTAAACGGTGGGCGTATTGGTATTGCCTCTCAAGCATTAGGAATTGCAACTGGTGCTTACGAAACCGCTTTAAAATACTCACATGAACGCAAAGCATTTGGTAAAGAAATTTTTAATCACCAAGCTATCGCTTTCAAATTGGCCGATATGTATGTAAAAGTAACTGCAGCCAAATTATTAGTAATGAAAGCCGCTTGCGAAAAAGACGCTGGAAAAGATATTGCGCACTCTGGAGCTATGGCTAAACTTTACGCTTCGGAAATCGCTCTTGAAGTTGCCAACGAAGCTGTACAAATTCACGGAGGAAACGGTTACGTAGCAGAGTATCATGTAGAGCGTATGATGCGTGACTCAAAAATTACTCAAATTTACGAAGGAACTTCAGAGATTCAACGTATTGTAATTTCACGTGGTTTGATGTCATTGTAAATCAAATTTTCAAATATAAAACTCGCCTTAATTTATTATAAGGCGAGTTTTTTTATGGCATGCCCTTACTTTCTCTAAAGTTACAGTAAGGTCGGGTCATCCGCTGTATCTTTTTAAGCCTCGCAAAATAGCGAGTCCAAAAAAGGATGCCGCTTCTACCCCTCATGCAAGACTTGCTAATTTAGCTATTTTTTGCCTCAATCCATTTTGACATGTACTTCGTGCTTTTTAAAGTATGATGCTGTAGCAAAGCGCCCATAAAATTAGCCAAACGATGCGCTTCTAAATTCTCAATCAACGTAGTTATTTGATTTGCAAATTTCTCAGCAAAAATAACTTCATCGTATAAATTTTCAACCAACTTAAAACCGTTTTCCTGCGAATTCAACCAAAAACTTTTATCCTGATAAATACGTACTGATTCTGCCGCAAAAAGTATAGGATCATCAACCACAGCACCATTCCAAGGCATATTCCCGTGCATCGACTCTGCTCCAATACTCGTTGTCACATTAGGTGTACCCCATTGCATACTCTCTAACAACTTCCCTTTTATTCCTGCACCAAAACGCAAAGGCGCTAGAACCACTCGCGCTTTTTGTACCACATCTTTAGACTCAGCTGCACGACCTAGAATTAAAAAACCTGACTTTTCATGATGCAACTGCACTACTTTTTGTGACGGATAAGCGCCATACACATGCAATTGCGCATCTGGCAACTGCTTCCTAATTAAAGGCCAAATAGTATCTTTTAAGTACTGTACTGAATTCCAATTAGGTTCATGCAGAAAATTTCCAATAAAAACAAAATTAGCTCGATCCTCAAAAGACGGAACTAGCTCTGCGACAAACATTTCTTGTTTTTGCACCAACAAAGGCAAATAAAACAATAAAGCCGCATCAATTTTAAAGACTGTTTGCAGTAATTCCATTTCAAAAGTAGCAATCATCAAAGTAATATCACATCGCAGTATACTAGCAATTTCTCTTTTTGCTACTTCCTCAACAAGTAAATCAGTAATCTTAAAATCACGCTTTTCTTTAAACGAACGCTGTCTTGCTAAACGCAAACAATGAAGATCCTCGGTATCCAATACACGCAAAGCTGTAGGGCAAGATTCAGCCACACGCCAACCAAATTGTTCTTCCATCATAAACCGGTCAAAAAGAACGATAGATGGATTTAAATCAGCAATAAAAACATTAAAACTCCCGCAATTCAGAACTATATTTTTTTTTATAACTCCAAATTCACTTAAATCAACCATGAATTCAGAATCTTGCGCGGGGCTGGCAAAAGTTACGGCATACCCTTGTGATTGATATAATCGAATTAATTGCATCATTCTTCCACCTGCAGCGGATGACTTTGGTTCCGGCCAAACAAAACCTATAATTAGTACAATTGGCTGTACGCTCATATTTTCTACATTTCTAGGATACAAAATAATAGTAATTTAATCTATAAACCTTCCTTATAACACAAAATCATTGAAATAAAGAGTAATTTTGTAGCAAAAGAAAACGATTATGTTGGGACTTAAGTTAGCTACAGATCCGAGATGGGTTACTATTGTAGAATCGAACATCGAAGAAATACTGACCGATCACGCATGGTGCGAGCAGAAAGCAGCATCAAATGCTATCAGTTTGATCACACAAAATTCTGAAAAAGAAGAATTGGTTACTGAACTTACTATTATTGCTAAGGAAGAATTGGAGCATTTTGAAATGGTGCATCAATTAATCAAAAAACGTGGACTTACTTTTGGTCGCGAACGAAAAGACAGTTACGTGAATGAACTTTTTAAGTTCATGAAAAAAGATGGCAGTCGAAACGATGCATTATGCGAACGTTTACTTTTCTCAGCAATGATTGAAGCGCGTAGTTGCGAACGATTTAAAGTTTTATCTGAAAACATAAAAGATCCTGAATTGGCTAAATTTTACCGAGACTTGATGATCAGTGAAGCCGGACATTACACAACCTTTTTAGGCTTTGCTAGACAATATGCCGATAATGTTGATGTGGATAAGAGATGGAAAGAATGGATTGCTTATGAAACCTCGATAATTACAAATTACGGCAAGAACGAAACTGTACACGGTTAAGTTAAGCTACTATAAACACATATATTAAAACCTCAGTTACAAGCTACTTTTTACCACTCCATAATCATTCAAGTTGATAAAAAACTAAAACAAACACAACCCTTTAAACGCAAAAAACTCCCTATATAAAGAGAGTTTTTCATGTTGATTTTGTACTCAGAGCGGCTCCGAATTTTCGGACTTGAACCCGCACGAACATTGCTGTTCACTGGATTTTAAG
>CAZMHK010000110.1:0-10525 GCA_964566045.1 uncultured Flavobacterium sp. | reverse complement strand
GGTTTTAAAGCGACTATCATTTTGGTGAAAGAATAAAATAGTAACAGTGAGCGATAAAAAAAAAGACTCTTGATTTGAATTTCAAGAGTCTTTTTTTATGTTTGTTATTTTAGAAAGGATCAGCGGTCACTCTAAATTTCATTGCTGCATTTACAGTGATATCTTCCGTGATGGTCTCTTTTATCACCGCTTGTGTCCGGATTTTATATGATGAGGCTTTTACATATTTATCTAGTTTTGCTGTGGTGCAAATCAAGTCTAAGGTATTGGTCGTACTGTTGATGTTATCTAATTGTGCGAGTTCAATTTCGTCATTAGCATCCGTCGAAATGTATAAAACAATTGATTTTAAAAAGCTGAAATTTTTTCCACTAGGATTGGTAATACTTACTTTTAATTGAGTGAGTTTAACATCCTTTACCAAATCAGCTCGAGTATTGTTGTTTTCAAAAGTGCTACTAGAATTGGTAGTTACTTCGGGCGTAACAATCGTCAAGGCAGAGCCAACCGGAAAAGCGCTTTCAATTTTAAAATTAGTTTGATTGTCAATTGAAAATGTCAAGAGGTCATCAACAACATTGCATGAGCTAAAACATAGTAATAAGGCTATTAATCCTGTAAAAATTGAATTTTTCATTATTTCGAGTTTTTGTGTTTTGAAATTTATAGTGACACATACGATAATTTTCTTGTTTGGGTTTAAAAAAAATACTTGAACCAAAATTTTTTGCATTTCAAACTCAAAGAAATTGATTTTTTTTCAAAATTCAGTTTTTCAAATCAAAATATAAAAAGTATTTTTGCGCATGCAACACAACGTACTTATTTTAGATTTCGGATCGCAATACACACAGCTTATTGCGCGTAGAGTTCGCGAATTAAATATATTCTGCGAAATTTTCCCATTCAATAATTTTCCAACAGATTTATCGCCGTATAAAGCAGTCATTTTAGGAGGTTCCCCTTTTTCTGTTCGTGCCGAAGATGCGCCTCATCCTGATTTATCTCAAATTAGAGGTAAATTACCTTTGCTAGCCGTGTGTTACGGAGCGCAATACTTGGCTCACTTTAGCGGAGGCGAAGTAGCTGCATCGAATACACGTGAATACGGTCGTGCCAACTTATCATTCATCAAAAAAGATGAAGTGTTTTTTGATGGTGTAGCCGAAAATAGCCAAGTGTGGATGAGTCATAGCGATAGTATCAAAGCGCTTCCAACCAATGGAGTGAAGCTAGCAAGTACTCACGATGTTGAGTTTGCTGCTTACAAAATTGAAGGCGAGACTACTTATGCAATTCAATATCATCCTGAGGTTTTTCACTCGACGGATGGAGCAAAAATGCTCGAAAACTTTTTGGTAAAAATAGCCGAGGTTCCTCAAACCTTTACTCCAAATGCATTTGTGCAGGATATGGTTGCCGAATTAAAAGAAAAATTGCAAGACGATAAAGTAGTATTAGGACTTTCAGGCGGAGTTGATTCGACTGTAGCTGCGGTACTTTTGAACCAAGCTATCGGTAAAAATTTATATTGCATTTTTGTAAACAACGGTTTGCTTCGTAAAAATGAATTTCAAAATGTTTTAGACCAGTACAAAGGTATGGGGCTAAACGTGAAAGGCGTTGATGCAGGAGATCGTTTCTTGTCAGAATTGGCAGGCATCAGTGATCCTGAAACCAAAAGAAAAACAATCGGACGCGTTTTTATTGAAGTTTTTGACGATGAATCAAAAATTATCGAAGACGTAAAATGGCTAGCTCAAGGAACTATTTATCCTGATGTAATTGAGTCGGTATCTGTTAAAGGTCCATCAGCAACCATTAAATCGCATCATAACGTAGGTGGTTTGCCTGATTACATGAAATTAAAAATTGTGGAGCCTTTACGAATGCTTTTCAAAGATGAAGTTCGTAGAGTAGGAGCTTCCTTGGGTATCGATCCAGAATTGTTAGGTAGACATCCTTTTCCAGGTCCAGGTTTATCGATCAGAATTTTAGGAGATATTACACCAGAAAAAGTACAAATTCTGCAAGATGTTGATGCTGTTTTTATTGATGGCTTAAAATCATGGGGCTTATACGATAAAGTTTGGCAAGCTGGCGCCATTTTACTTCCTGTAAACAGTGTAGGAGTAATGGGTGACGAGCGCACTTATGAGAAAGTAATTGCGCTACGTGCTGTGGAATCAACAGACGGAATGACAGCTGACTGGGTGCACTTACCCTACGAGTTTTTAATGAAAGTATCAAATGATATTATCAATAAAGTAAAAGGTGTAAATAGAGTAGTTTACGATATTAGCTCTAAACCACCAGCAACTATTGAGTGGGAATAAGCAGCCATAAAAACGCAGTTTTCCAGAATAATTTCACGCAGAATTAAGATGAAATTGGGTTCTCTTTGGTAAATACAACAAGTGACGGTATCAGATTTTTGGAATAAAATTTGATACCGTTGCTTCATTAATAGATTTGAATAATTTAGACAACAAATACAATGAAATATTTTTTTGCAATTTGCCTATCGGTTTTGATGTTTCACCAAAATGGTCAAGCACAAGCTAAATCAAGTACTCACAAGGTTGAAAAAGGAGAGACAATTAATCAAATTGCGCAGAAGTATCAAGTGACACCTTTTGATATTTACCAGTTAAATCCAGATGCTCAAAGCGGTTTAAAACCTAATAGCGTTTTAATTATTCCAACTAAAGCAAGTAAAAAATCAGTTGTTCCTGCTACCGCAAAAGCTAAAGTAACTTCGCATGAAGTGCAACCGAAAGAGACACTTTATGGTATTGAAAAAAAATACGGCATTAGTGATGAAGCGCTAAAATCCGCTAATCCATTTTTAGAATCAGAAGGGTTGCAAATTGGACAGGTGCTAATTATTCCTGGGTCAGGAGAAATGAAAGCGGTAGCGAAGCAAAAAGTGGAGCCAGCTGTTTTTCATACCGTGCTTGCTAAAGAGACTAAGTATTCGATAGCAAAAAAGTATGGAATAACTGTTGACGAATTAGAGAAAAAAAATCCTGAAATTGTTGCTAATTTGCCTGTTGGATATGAATTAACGATCAAAGGTAACGCAAACAAAACGACAAAACCTACGGCAGTTGCAGAAGTTAAAAAAGAAGTTGCTCCTACGGTACTGGCTGCCACTGTGGCAAAAGTGAAATATGTAAGCTATGAGGTAAAACCAAAAGAAACGCTTTATAGTTTGTCAAAAATGGCTGGGATTTCACAAGAGGAGTTGTTGCAACAAAATCCAGCTTTAGCGAATGGAGTTGAGGTAGGGATGGAAATCAAAATTCCTGAAACAGCAGCGGTAACAGCTTCTGCGGAAGCGAAAAAAGACTACGCAACAATTATTAAAAAAAGCAACGCTAAGAAAAAACTTGCCTTGCTGCTACCATTCAATATTTCTAAAATTGAAAACGATACGGTCAATTCAACTAGTTCTCGTATCAAAAAAGACAAGTTTTTAAACATGACCTTAGATTTTTATGCCGGTGCTATGATGGCTATAGACTCAGCAAAAGTTTTAGGCTTGATTATGGATATTAAAATTTTAGATTCGCAAGAAACTAAAAATAGCACTGCCGCTGCAGCTTTGATCAAATCAGAGGGTTTATCAAGTTTCGATGCGGTGATAGGACCATTCTATCAAAACAATGTCGAGAAAGCTGCCGAAATTTTAGCTGCCAATCAAGTTCCTGTAGTGTCGCCTTTATCTAAAGATTTGGGAGTTTCATATCCTAATTTAGTGCAATCTATTCCGGATCCTATTGCGGTTAAAAATGCCGTTTTCGATTTCATGCGAAGCAAAGGCGGAAACATACTCGCTGTCGTGGATAAAAAGAAAGGTTCTGTGATTAAATATATTTCTGATACACAGCCTGATGTTCGATTTGTTCCTTTAACAGCGACCGGCGGTGTAACAGCAGAGAGTATCAAAGGGATGTTGCAAAAAGATAAAATCAATTTTGTAATCATGGAAACGGCTAATACAGGAATGATCAAATCAACTGTAGCAAGCCTCATGAGTGCCATGGCAACGTATAAAGTGCAGCTAGTTATTTTAGAGCCAAATGAAACATTGGACACAGACGAAATTAACTTCAATAATTTGGTAAAGTTAAAATTGATGTATCCTTCAGTAACGCGTGAAAGTTATTCTGAAAAAGCCGCTATTTTTGAAAAAGAGTTCAAGAAAAAAAATAAAAGCAATCCGAGTGTTTTTGCTATCCGAGGATTTGATGTGACATTTGATACGATGATGCGTTTGGCACAAGATAAAAGTTATTTAGAAACCGTTGGCAGTACCGCTACAGAACAAATGGACAATAAATTTGAGTTTTACAAAAATAACGAAGGCGCTTTCATCAATAAAGGAATTTACATTTTGCAATACGAAAGCGATTTAACAATAAAAGAAGCTAAACAATGACATCAAAAGTAACCTATCTCGGAGATTTAAGAACATCATCAATTCATTTACAATCGGGGACAGAAATTATATCTGATGCGCCATTAGATAACAATGGCAAAGGTGAAGCGTTCTCACCAACAGATACCGTAGCCAATGCGCTAGCCTCTTGTATGATGACTATCATGGGGATAAAAGCAAGAGATTTAGAGGTAGATCTTTCGGGATCAGTGGCTGAAGTAACTAAAATTATGAATACCGAACCAAGACGGATAGGAGCAATTGAGATTGTTTTTGCGCTGAAAGGAACGGATGACAGCAAGCAGAAAACGATACTAGAACGTGTGGCAATGACCTGCCCTGTTTTTTTGAGTTTGCATCCAGATATCGAGAAGCGAATCACTTTTGATTGGATTTAAAAATAATTAAGAATGAAACAAAGAAGCAAGTACCCAGAGTTCTTGCTTCTTTTTTATAACACTATGGATCAAAATCAAAAACAGCTCATCAAACTGGCGCATACCAAAATGCCTTTCGGCAAATACGAAGGCTGGTTTCTTATTGATATTCCAGAGTATTACATTGTTTGGTATAGCAATAAAGGATTTCCAAAAGGCGAATTGGGGGTGCAATTGCAATTGGTCTATGAATTGAAATTAAACGGTTTAGAAGATTTGATTCGCAATATTAAAAAGCAATATCCAAAGCCGTAATTGGACTTTTATACTTCAAAATCTCTGGCAAAATGCCCTTGTAGAAATTGGTTTTTCGGACAATAAAAACTCAGAAACATATCTTCCAATAGTCCAATTAAATTTGTACTTTTGCCAAGTTTTTTACACAACTACAACGCTAAACACAACACAAAACACAATACAATGAATCAAACGAAATATATTTTTGTTACTGGCGGTGTGACCTCTTCTTTAGGAAAGGGAATTATTGCTGCTTCATTAGCAAAATTATTACAAGCAAGAGGTTACCGTACTACTATTCAAAAATTCGATCCATATATTAATGTCGATCCAGGAACGCTAAATCCTTACGAACACGGAGAATGTTACGTAACGGATGATGGTGCTGAAACCGACTTAGATTTGGGACACTATGAGCGTTTTTTAAATGTTCCAACCTCTCAGGCAAATAACGTAACTACAGGTAGAATTTATTTATCTGTTATTGAAAAAGAAAGACGTGGTGAGTTTTTAGGGAAAACGGTGCAAGTTGTACCTCACATCACAAACGAAATAAAAGATAGAATGCAGTTGCTAGGTAATTCTGGCGATTACGATATCGTAATTACCGAAATTGGAGGAACTGTTGGAGATATTGAGTCTTTGCCTTACATCGAATCCGTACGTCAATTAGTATGGGAATTAGGAGAGCACAACGGAATTGTGATTCACCTAACGCTTGTGCCATATTTGGCTGCAGCCGGAGAATTAAAAACAAAACCAACACAACATTCTGTAAAAACCTTGATGGAAAGTGGTATCAAAGCTGATATCTTGGTATGCAGAACGGAGCATGAAATTACAGAGGAGTTGCGTAACAAATTAGCACTATTTTGTAATGTAAAAAGAGAAGCCGTGATTCAGTCGATTGATGCTTCTACCATCTACGAAGTACCTAATTTAATGTTGGAAGAAGGGCTTGATGTTGTGGCTTTGAAAAAATTAGATTTACCTAAAAAAGCAGCTCCTGATCTTAAAAATTGGAACATCTTTTTAAAGCGTTTAAAAAATCCAAAGCACACTGTAAATATCGGTTTGGTTGGGAAATACGTAGAAATGCAAGATTGCTATAAGTCGATTTTGGAGGCCTTCATACATGCAGGTGCTGCCAATGAGACAAAAGTAAATGTAATTTCTATTCACTCTGAGCATATTGATGCGAGTACTATCAAAGAAAAATTTGCCAATTTAGATGCTATTTTAGTAGCGCCAGGTTTTGGTGAGCGCGGTATCGAAGGAAAAATTGCTGCGGTACAATACGCACGTGAAAATAAGGTTCCGTTTTTCGGAATTTGTCTTGGAATGCAAATGGCTGTTATTGAGCACGCTCGTAACGTTCTGGGGTATTCAGATGCCAATTCAACCGAAATGAATGCACATACAGCACATCCTGTGGTGAATTTAATGGAAGAACAAAAAACAGTTACAGATAAAGGCGGCACAATGCGTTTGGGCGCGTGGAAATGCGACATTAAAAAGGATTCGTTAGCATACAAAATTTATGGAACAGATTCGATTTCTGAACGTCACCGTCACCGTTACGAATACAACAGCAGTTATGTAGAGCAATTGCATAATGCCGGATTAGTGGCCACGGGTACAAATCCTGATACGGGATTGGTTGAAATTGTGGAGATAAAAGATCATCCATTTTTTATTGGCGTACAATACCACCCAGAATACAAGAGTACAGTTGCTAATCCGCACCCAATATTTGTGAATTTTGTTGCTGCTGCGGTGCAAGCAAAAAAGAAATAGTAGGTTGCTTTTGAAACAATTTTTGCAACTTGCTACTAACAGTGTAAACACTTTTAAATATTATAATGGAACAAAAGAAATTTGACCTTAATTCGATTATTGGTTTTGCCTTGATTTTTGTAATCTTGGCTTACATTGCGTATACTAACCAACCCGATCCCAAGGTAGTTGCTGCTGAAAAAGCGCAAAAGGAATTGTTGATTCAAAAAGCAAAAGCAAAAGAAATTGAAATAAAAGCAGTTGAAAAGGCAGCAATGGCTGTAGCTACAACAGGCGACTCAACTCAATTAGCACAATTGCAAAAATCATTAGGAAGTTTTGCTTATTCTGCCACTTTACCATCTGCAAAAGGCGGAGTTACAACCCTAGAAAATGAGGTTTTAAAACTTACCGTTGCAAACAAAGGTGGATACATTGTAGAAGCAACCTTGAAAGGTTTTGAAAAATACAAAAAAGGTTCGGGCGAGATTGTTCAACTAATTAAAAACAATAATGCTAGTTTGAATGTACAGTTGATGACTAATGACAATCGTACGCTTAATACAAAAGACCTTTATTTTGAGCCAAGCTTAACCAAAATTGGTGAGGATCAAATTTTGTCTATGAAATTGAAAGCAGGCGCTAATGAATTTCTGGAGTACAAATACATTTTGAAACCAAAAGATTATATGATTGGTTTTGATATTCGTTCTCAAGGATTGAATAAAGTAATCAGTACTGCAAAACCTTTAGATTTAGAATGGAGTTTAAAAGCATTCAGAAATGAAAAAAGTATTTCTTATGAGAACAAATACACTGAAATCTATTTTGAACACAAAGACGGCAAAGTAGATTACGCAGGTTTGGGCGCTGAAGAAAAAGAAGAATTGGAACAACCAACTTTCATCGCTTTCAAACAGCACTTTTTTAGTTCAATATTAGTTTCTAAAACGCCTTTTGAAAATGCAGTTGTAAGTTCAAAAAATTTAGTAATTAACGAAGAAGTTGATACTACTTTTACTAAATCATTCAACGCTAATTTGCCTTTGGCGTTTACCAATGGTGAAATTGATTATAAGTTGAATTGGTACATGGGACCATCTGATTACAAGACTTTAGTAAACTATGACTTAAATCTTGAAAAAATCATTACTCTTGGATGGGGAATCATCGGTTGGATTAACAGATTTATTTTTGTACCTCTTTTTGGTTTCTTAGGATCGTACATTGCTTACGGAATTGCAATTATCATTTTTACAATCTTGATTAAATTAGCAATGTCGCCAATTACTTTTAAATCGTTCCTTTCACAGGCAAAAATGAAAGTATTGCGTCCTGAAATTGCTGAGTTGGGTGAAAAGTTTAAGAAAGATCCAATGAAAAAGCAGCAAGAAACGATGAAATTGTACAACAAAGCTGGTGTGAACCCAATGGCGGGATGTATTCCTGCTTTAATTCAAATGCCGTTCTTGATGGCTTCGTTTCAATTTTTTCCATCTGCGTTTGAGTTAAGACAAAAAAGCTTCTTATGGGCCGACGATTTATCTTCGTTTGATGAAGTAGTAAAATTACCTTTTAATATTCCGTTTTACGGAGATCATATTAGTTTGTTTCCAATTTTTGCAGCTATCGCCATTTTCTTCTACATGAAAATGACAAGTGGTGATCAGCAAATGGCGGCACCACAGCAAGAAGGAATGCCAGATATGGCTAAAATGATGAAAATCATGATTTACGTTTCGCCAATTATGATGTTGTTTTTCTTTAATAGTTATGGTTCAGGATTGAGTTTGTACAACTTTGTATCGAACTTGATTACTATCGGGATCATGATTGTTATCAAAAAGTATTTTATTGATGGAGATAAAATTCATGCTCAAATTCAAGAGAACAAATTAAAAGAGCCTAAAAAGCAAGGTAAATTCCAGCGCAAGTTGCAAGAAGTGATGGAACAAGCCGAAGCTCAAAAAGCCCTAGATAAAAAGAATAAACAATAAAGTTCAATTTAAAACCTCAATATTTTATTGAGGTTTTTTTATACGCATTACTCAAGCTAAAGTTGAGTGATAATTCGTGTTTTAGTTATGGGTTGTTTTCATTTGGGCTATCTATCAGCGCTTGCATAGTGAGTATATTGAGCTGTTAATATTTTAGCTCAAAATTAATTTTGGTTTAGTTGCACTGTGCCACAAAAAGGACTTCCGACTCAGTTAGGAAAGTTGATTAAAATGCTAAACATTTATTGTTTGTATTCTATGAAAATTTAAAATCTATGCTTTCAGTTTTTTCTGAATTAAAATAAAACTATTGCCTCACTTCTTATTTTATACAAAATGTGTAAAAAAAAGAGCCAATTAGCATAAACTAATTGGCTCTTTAAGGAAGTAAAAGTAATGGATATTGGAATACTGTAGTTTATCCTAGTCCTATTTTTTAGTTTGCTGGAAATGTTGGTAATAAAACTTTGTCTAAAACATGAATCACACCATTTGAACATTGAACATCAGTTGCAGTAACGTTAGCAACTCTGTTACGAACATCGGTGATTTTAGCTCCACCCGTTAATGAAACAGTAAATGATTGTGGTGTTTCTAATGTTGCTACACTTCCAGCCATTAATGACGCTGCTAATACATTTCCGCTAACTACGTGGTATCTTAAAACTCTAGTTAGGTTAGCCGCAGATACGCTAGCTATTCCGCCCGGTGCCAACTCTGTATTCAAAGAGGTGAAAGCAGCATTTGTTGGAGCAAAAACTGTAAACGGACCTGTACCAGATAAAATTTCAACAAAGTTTGGTTGCCCTTGACCTGTTAACGCACCTACAAGTGAAGTGAAATTAGGGTTAGCAGTAGCGTGCGTTACTATTGTTGGTAAATTAATTACAGCATCTACAATATGTATAACACCATTAGATGCTACTACGTCAGGAGTTGTTACCGATGCTACTCCATTCAAACGAACACCAGATGCAGTATTAACAAACATACTCATGGTATTATTTCCTGAAGTTGCACTAGTTGCCAAAGTCTTGATGTAGCCTGTTTGTAGGTTTGCTGCTTTGAAATTTCCGCTTACTACATGGTTCAATAAAATTCGGGTCAATACATCTTGTGGCACTTGATTAATATTCGCAAAATTATTGGCTTGCAAAAATGCGGTAAAGGCAGCATCAGTTGGAGCAAAAACGGTAAATGATCCCGACCCCTGTAGCGTTGTAGCTAAATTAGCTCTAGTTAATGCTTGAACTAAAATACTTAGGTTTGGACTCTTAACAGCCAATCCAGTGATTGTTTCATCAGCAACTGTTTTGTCATCGTCGTTGTCACAAGAAACCGAAAAAATTGCCAGCAGGGCAATCATTAATAAACTTTTGAATTTAAATGCGTTTTTCATAATGTTTGTTGTTAATTGTTAATTTTTGTTCGGCCAAACTAAGAAACAATTTTATTATTTTGTTTAAAATTTTCTAAAAATCGATAAACAGTAATTAAATTTATTATTTTGTTAAAGTGTGTTTAAGTGTTAGTTTTTAATGATTCTTGTTTTTTTAGTAAGAATAGTTGATCTGAAGATGACATGCACATAGTTGTCGGTCTTGAAAATGTTTCAAGATTAGTATTTATATTTA
>CAZMHK010000109.1:0-10546 GCA_964566045.1 uncultured Flavobacterium sp. | reverse complement strand
GTCGGGGTGGCAGGATTCGAACCTGCGGCCTCCTGCTCCCAAAGCAGGCGCGATAACCGAGCTACGCTACACCCCGAAAGCGGGTGCAAATATACAACTCTTTTTAGCTTACGCAAGCGTTTTTTAAAACAAATTTATTTAGGCTCAGATTTAGCAAAAGAAACGTCAAGTCAGACAAGGTGAAGTCGCATACGCAGGTGGCAGCCCAGATCGTAACGTAAAGCGTATGACTAGGCGGAGCTTGCTTTTAAAGAACTAAAAGAGCGACTGAAAGAAGCTCCTTTTAGGACTATTAAAAAGCTGCTGCGACAGACATACCTTGTAGTGAAGTGCTGGAAATGCTGCTAAAACAACTGATTGTCTTAAGAAAACAGCCATAATTAACAACGCGAGAAAAGCGGTTTGATCGATTGTTAACAAAATAGATTTTCAAAAACCATAAATAATCGTATTTTTACGGTTCAAAATTTAGAAAAAAAAATGGGCAAAATCATCGCGATTGCTAATCAAAAAGGAGGAGTTGGCAAAACCACAACATCAGTCAATCTCGCCGCCGCTTTAGGTGTTTTAGAAAAAAAAGTTTTACTAATTGATGCTGATCCACAGGCTAATGCATCTTCTGGATTAGGTCTAGACGTAGAAGCTGTTGAAATAGGAACTTATCAAATTTTAGAGCATAGTCATACCCCAATGGAAGCTGTTGTTACTTGCTCAGCTCCTAATGTGGATGTGATCCCTGCACATATTGACCTTGTTGCCATAGAAATTGAGTTAGTTGACAAGGAAAATCGCGAATACATGCTTAAAAAAGCATTAGAAAGTGTACGCGAAGATTACGATTATATCATTATTGATTGTGCACCATCCCTTGGATTATTAACCTTAAATGCGCTCACCGCTTCTGATTCAGTTGTAATCCCAATTCAATGTGAATATTTCGCCTTAGAAGGTTTAGGCAAATTATTGAATACAATTAAGAGTATCCAAAAAATTCACAATCCTAATTTAGATATTGAAGGTTTGCTTTTGACCATGTACGACTCGCGCTTGCGTTTGTCTAACCAAGTGGTTGAAGAGGTTCAAAAACACTTCAATGATATGGTGTTTGAAACCATTATACAGCGTAATGTAAAATTAAGCGAAGCACCAAGTTTTGGTGAAAGCATCATCAATTACGACGCTACAAGCAAAGGAGCAGTAAATTACCTGCACCTTGCACAAGAGATTATCAAGAAAAACAGTAAATAATTTTATGGCACAAGCAATTAAAAAACAAGCCTTAGGAAGAGGATTATCAGCACTATTAAAAGACCCTGAAAACGACATTAAATCCGTTGAGGATAAAAATGCTGATAAGGTGGTAGGAAATATTATTGAGCTTGAAATTGCAGCAATTGAAATCAACCCCTTTCAACCAAGAACCAACTTTAATGAGGAATCGCTACGTGAGCTAGCCACTTCGATCAAAGAGCTTGGCGTGATACAACCTATTACAGTACGTAAATTAGATTTTAATAAATACCAATTAATTTCAGGAGAACGTCGTTTGCGTGCCTCTACCCTAGTTGGCTTGACTACCGTACCTGCCTACATACGTATTGCTAACGATAACGAATCGCTGGTAATGGCTTTGGTAGAAAATATTCAGCGCCATGACCTTGATCCGATTGAAATTGCACTTTCATACCAACGTTTGATGGATGAAATTCAGTTGACACAGGAGCAAATGAGCGAGCGCGTGGGTAAAAAAAGATCTACCATTGCTAACTATTTGCGTTTGTTAAAATTAGATCCGATTATTCAAACCGGAATACGCGATGGTTTTATAAGCATGGGACACGGTCGTGCAATCATTAATATTGAGGACCAAGATGCTCAAGCTGATATTTACCAAAAAATTGTGAGTCAAAATTTATCGGTACGTGAAACAGAAACTTTGGTAAAAAACTATCACGAAAGTTTAAAACCAAAAGTAGCTGGACAACCAAAAGCAGCTTCATTTGAAATTGCCGAAGAGCAAAAAAATGACTTTGCCTCTTATTTTGGAACCAAAGTGGACGTTAAAGTAGCCGGTAACGGTAAAGGAAAAATTACCATTCCTTTTCACTCCGAGGAAGATTTTAATAGAATTATTAAATTAATTAAAACCTAGTGTTTAAATCGTCAATCCTTGTATTGTTTCTTTTTTTACTAAGCAGCGTTTCTGTTTTTGCCCAAGATGAAAACGCTACCATTTTAGTTGCAAAAGATTCAGTACAATCTAACAATATCGACCCGTTAACCCCTGCCAAAGCAGCCTTTTATTCGGCTGTTTTGCCTGGTTTAGGGCAAGCCTACAACAAAAAATATTGGAAAATTCCTCTAGTCTATGGGGCTATTGGAACTAGTGTTTACTTTTATGTTGACAGCAACAAAAGGTACCGTCAGTATCGCACTGCTTACAAAGCAAGACTAGAAGGCGTAGTGACCGAAGATTTAGCATTTTTAGATAACAATCGTTTGATTGCTGGTCAGAAATTTTACCAACGTAACCGCGATTTATCTGCTTTATTTATTGCAGCTTTTTATGCTTTAAATATAATTGATGCCAATGTTGATGCGGCTTTATTGCAATTTAATGTTGATGAAAACTTATCACTAAAACCAGTTCTTTATCCAAATGATGTAACAATGCGCACTAATGTTGGACTAACATTAAACTACCGCTTTTAAAAATTACAGCGCTATGGCATTGCTAGCAAATACAACTCGAAACCAATACCTGCTGCTAATAGCCGCTTTGCTGGTAATAACAGTAGTAAATTATTCTGAAATCAGTGTTTTTGCACCGATAAGAATGAATGATTTTTTCTCAGGATTTTTCTTGGGAGCTTTGATTAGCTGGGTACCAATTGGTCTCTATTACAAAAAATTTAAAAAATAAAAAATGAAAATTGCGCTTTTAGGATACGGAAAAATGGGTCAAGTTATAGAGCGAATTGCTCTTGAAAGGGGTCATGAAATCGTTTTAAAAAAAGATCAAAATAATAGCTTTGATGGACTAGAACAAGCTGATGTAGCAATTGATTTTAGTGTACCAAGCGCTGCAGCCAACAACATCAGTAGTTGTTTTCATGCTACTGTACCTGTTATATCAGGCACGACAGGTTGGTTAGACCAATATGAAACTGTTGCTGCACTTTGCACAGAAAAAAAAGGTGCTTTTATATCGAGCTCTAATTTCAGTCTTGGTGTCAATATCTTTTTTGATCTGAATGAATACCTTGCTAAAATGATGTCCAAATTTAATAGCTATGGTGCAAGCATGGAAGAAATTCACCATACACAAAAATTAGATGCTCCAAGTGGTACTGCCATTTCATTAGCCAAAGGCATCATTGAAAACAGCAATTACAACAATTGGACATTGGAAAACGCTTCCGCAAATGAAATCCACATTGAAGCCAAACGTATAGGAACAGTTCCTGGAACACATACTGTGACGTACGACTCAACTGTTGACGCCATAGAAATAAAACACACGGCACACAATCGTGAAGGTTTTGCGTTAGGCGCGGTTATTGCCGCTGAATGGATTGTAGGCAAAACAGGAATATTTACGATGCGCGACGTTCTAGAACTATAATCAATAAAATAACTTAAATAAAAGTAGTGTCATAAAGCACAGCTCTTTTACTAAAATAAATATATCATGACAGCATATCAATGGTTCGTTTTTTTCTTGATAGTACAGTTGATCCACTTTTTAGGAACCTGGAAATTGTATGTTGCCGCTGGGCGCAAAAGCTGGGAAGCAGCTATTCCGGTGTACAACGCCATTGTTTTAATGAAAATAATTGGCCGACCAACTTGGTGGACCGTGTTGCTTTTTATCCCGATTATCAATTTAATTTTGTTTCCAGTAATTTGGGTTGAAACTTTACGCAGTTTTGGAAAAAGAAGTTCTTTAGATACTTTTTTAGGAATTATAACTTTAGGATTGTACATCTACTACATCAATTACACTCAAAAATTAACGTACATAGCAGATAGAAATTTGACACCGCAAACGAAAGCTGCTGATACAATTAGTTCCTTACTGTTTGCTATTGTTGTGGCAACAATCGTACATACCTACTTTATTCAACCTTACACAATTCCGACATCATCACTTGAAAAATCATTGTTGGTTGGGGACTTTTTGTTTGTAAGTAAGGTAAATTATGGCGCTAGAGTACCTATGACCACTGTTGCATTGCCAATGGTACATGATTCTATCCCATTAACACACAAAAAATCGTACTTGAAATGGCCTCAATTGCCGTACATGCGCATGCCTGGCACTCAAAAAATAGATCGTACTGATATTGTTGTTTTCAACTGGCCTGTTGATACGGTTTATAAATTTTTTGATACGTCAAAAAGAAGAGCCGACAAACCTATTGACAAAAAATCGAATTATGTAAAAAGATGTGTTGGTATTCCTGGTGATTCCTTATCGATTAAAGATGGTTACGTATATATTGATGGCAAATTATTAACGTTGCCAGAACGCGCAAAACCGCAATTTTCATACAAAGTTGCACTTGATGGTAAAACGCCTATTGATTTAGAATATCTTTTCAAAGAGCTTGATATTACTGATCGTGCTTTTTATACTAATGAAACAACGAAAGATACTATTTTCATGAGCGCTCTAACCGAAGCATCAGCAGAGGTTTTAAAAAATACTCCTGGCGTAACAGCAGTAGTTAGACAAATTGCTAAAGATGTTGATCAAGCCAACTTTGGAAAAGGTGTTTTCCCTCATTTACAAAAGTGGAATAGTGATAACTACGGACCAATTTACATTCCTGAAGCTGGGAAAACGGTAGCTTTGAATAGCGCTACATTGCCTTTCTACAAAACTATCATTAGCGATTACGAGCAAAATGATTTAAAAGTTACAGGAAATGAAATCCGCATCAACGGAAAAGTAGCTACTACTTACACTTTTAAACAAAATTACTATTGGATGATGGGTGACAACCGCCACAACTCTGAAGATAGCCGTTATTGGGGTTTTGTACCTGAAAATCACATTGTAGGGAAACCAATTTTTATTTGGTTGAGCATTGATCCAAACGGAAAAGGCTTAAATAAAATTCGTTGGGAACGCGTGTTTACCACCGTAAGCGGCGAAGGACAACCACAATCGTACCTACAATTATTTTTGATTGGATTAGTCGTATTTTTCGTGGGAGATTATTTCTGGAAAAAGAGAAAAGCTTCAAAAGTTTAAAACTCAAATACTCTAATAAAATTCATAAAGGAAAGCAGTTGATTTCCTTTATGAATTTTTGTTTTTTATTACTCATTTTATTTCAAACGATCATGAATATTATTTTACACCCTACCTACTTCCCATCCATAAGTCAATTTGCTGCTATTGCACAAGCGGATCAAGTAAGCTTTGAAGTAGAAGATAATTTCCAAAAACAAACCAGCCGTAATCGTACCTACATTTACAGTCCAAACGGAATTCAGCTTTTAAATATCCCTATTAAACATTCGAAAGAGAATCGTCAAAAAACAAAAGACATTCGCATTGAAACTGAATTTGGATGGCAAAAACAGCACTTTAAATCACTAGAAGCGGCCTATAGAAGCTCACCGTTCTTTGAATTTTTTGAAGACGATATCAGACCTTTGTTTGAAAAACAGCACGAGTTTTTATTAGACTTAAATTTTGAAGCGCTAGAAATCGTTTTGAAATGCCTGCGATTGAAGCTCGATTATACCAAAACCACAGTGTATTCACCTGAAATTACAGATGGTCAAACTATTGATTTTAGACATTTGGCAAACGGAAAAAAAGATACATCCGTTTTTGAACCATACACACAAGTATTTGATGATAAGTTTGGATTCTTGAACAACTTAAGTACGTTGGATTTACTTTTTAATGAAGGAAAATTTGCGTTGGATTATCTTAAAAAACAACCGCTACCGCATTTGTAAAAAATTTTATTCGTAGGAAAGACGCGCCATAATTGGAAAATGATCCGAATTGATGAATTTTGGAAAGCTCTCGAAGTCTTTCACTTTCATTTTTTCATCGGCAAAAATATAATCAATACGCGCTGGATAGTATCTGAATTTATACGTTTCTCCAAAACCTTTACCTGCTTCTTCAAAACTGTCTTTCATTTTACCCTTAATATTGCGATACACATACGAAAATGCACTGTTGTTCATGTCACCACAAATGATGATTGGATAGGTGCATTGTGCTTTATGCTCACTAAATAAAGCTGCTTGTTGCTGTTGTTGTTTGAAGGCTTTGCTTATTCGAAAAAACAGCTTCTGCGATTTGCTCTGGTTGATGGCATCAATATTTTCATCAATTTCATTTACGTCAGGCGAAATTTTGATCGATTGCAAGTGCATGTTATATACTCTAATAATATCTTTTCCTCGCTTGATATCAGCGTAGATTACATTATTACTGGAGTTTGGAAAAACGATATCACCGCGATCAATAATAGGGAATTTAGAAAAAATAGCTTGGCCAGATTTGATTTGGTCTCCCGAAGTATGAATATAACGGTGCGGATACACTTTTAAATCGATTCCGGCACTTGCAGAATATTCTTGAATACAAAGAATGTCTGGATTTTTTTCGTTGACAAATGAAAGAATATCTGTTGGTACATCGTCGCGATCAATCCACTTGAAAACGTTGAGCAAACGCACATTGTAACTCATTACTGTAAAATCTTTCTCTTCAACTGGAAAATTTGGATGCGAAAACTTATAAAATTTATTGATAAAAGTGATTCCGATTAACAAAACCAAGCCCGATACCACCAATTGTTTTTTAAATTGAAGCGTCCAATAAACAAAAAACAAGGCGTTGAAAATAAAAAAAACAGGCATAAAAAGCGTTAACACCGAAAGTATCGGAAAAGATTTTGGTGCCAAAAAAGGCAACAAATACGCGATAAATGTAACTAGTGTAAACAGGATATTCAACAAGAACATTCCTTTATTAAACCAAGAAAGATTTTTCATGCCAGCTAATTTAAACCATTATTTGCGCTTTGCAAAATAATGAACTACTTCCCTACTTTGAACAAAAATTCTTTTTCTTCTTTAGATAAACTATCATAACCTGATTGACTAATTTTATCTAAAATAGCATCAATTTGTTGCTGAGATTCATCTTTAATAACAATACGAGAACTTGTGTTTGCTACAGGTTTTTGATATGTTTTGTGAACTGCTTTAAACGGTGTTCCTTGTTTTCTCTTCAATCCGTTTACAAAAAAGTTTATGATCTGAGTAACACCTTTTGATAAATCAGTACCATTTTGTAAAGACTTCATAAAAATGTAACCAAACAATGCACCACCTAAATGCGACAAATGGCCTCCCATATTAGCAGAGCGCAATTGCATCAAGTCCATAATTAAAATTACAGCCGTAATATGCCATAATTTTACATTGCCAATGATTAATAATCGTAAATCCATTAAAGGATTATAAGTAGTTACTGCTACTAAAATAGCCATGATAGCGGCTGAGGCGCCAATGATAGGCATACTCACACCCAACAAATAAAACACCAAACAGTACACCAAGCCAGCAAAAATGGCACTGAGCACGTACAAACCAAATAATTGTTTGCCTGTGAAATAGGTTAAAAATAATCGGCCTGAGAAATTAAGCACTAATAAATTAAACAAAATGTGCATGAAATCATTATGGAAGAAGGCATACGTAAGTAATGACCACGGCTTCCAAAGCAGATCAGAAGCATCTGAAGACAAGCTTACATAATGCAAATAATCAATTTGTACTCCAGCCAAAGAAAGTATTGAAAAGAAAAGCCAAGGCAAAACAAAACAAGCGATATTCCAAAAAATGAGTCGGATCACGATGCCGCCCATTTTGTATTGTAATTTTAAATCATCAACAATCCCCATACGATTTCAGCTATTAAATAAATCGGCATTTAAAAATAATTAATTTCAGGTAAAATGAAAAGTTAGTTCCAACGATTTTTATTGAATTGATTTTTTTTCCAATACCACATCATAAAAAAACCAACAAGCGCTCCGCCTATGTGCGCAAAATGTCCGATGCCACTTCCGCCGCCAAGCACTGATTTGCCAACTATTCCTGAATACAAATCTAAAAGTAAAACTGCGGGAACAAAATACTTGGCTTTAACAGGAATTGGCACAAACATCATAAACATTTCTACATTTGGAAACATAAAAGCAAAAGCCACCATAACCCCATAAATAGCACCGGATGCACCAACGGCAGTGCCGCCATAAGCCGAAACAAAATTATAGAAAGCAGTTGGAGACATTGCCTCTTGCCAGTTTGGAATATTCTTTCCTTGCTGCAACAATTGCAGCACCTCCGCTTTTGTAAAACCATTCGAAGCCAAAGCATCAATACCAGATTGGAAGAAATAATAATTCACTCCTGTATGCAACAAAGCAGCACCTAAACCACAAGAAATGTAAAAAAATAAAAACTTGCCACTGCCCCATCGTTGTTCAAGAGTCGTTCCAAATGAATACAGCGCAAACATATTGAAAAAAATATGCATAAAACCACCATGCATAAACATGTGCGACAGTGGTTGCCAAGCTTTAAAATGGGAGTTTTCAGGAAAATATAAAGACAATATTTTATACACAGGCTCGCCAAGTAGATACGTTCCTGCAAAAAACAAAAAATTAATAATAATTAGTTGCTTTACGGTTTCGGTCATATTTCTCATACTGCAAATTTTTTATCAAGATCCTCTACACGCATGGTGATAAAGGTCGGTTTTTGAAATGGGGACACATTAGGCTCCTTACAAGCAAACAAGCCGTTTACTAAATTTTCTTGCTCTTTTTCAGAGAGATGCGTGCCTGTTTTAACGGCTAGACTTTTGGCCATAGACTTGGCAATAGTATCATTTTGACTGAAACTACTATCTGGAATTCCGTCTTGTAAATCACTTAACAATTGCTCTAAAACCATCGAAACCTCACTCTCAGTCACATTAACGGGAATCCCCGAAATGACAATATGATCAGTAGCATTGTCATCAAATACAAAACCTGTATGAACCAATGCTTGTTGCAACTCTTTGATTAACTCCATCTCAGTTGTCGAATAAAATAAATTGAGAGGAAAAAGCAATTGCTGACTTGCCGCTTGATTTACTGTCATGTTAACCAAAAATTGTTCGTATAAAACTCTTTGGTGCGCACGTTGCTGATCTACAATCACCATTCCGGATTTGATTGAAGAGACAATATATTTTTTATGAATTTGATACGTTTTATGAACGGCTTGCTCCACTTCATCATCGCCAAACAAGGACGATGTTACCTCTTCATTTTCAAAATTCATTTGTCCAACTTCAAAAGTATCTTGCTTAAGACCCACATACAAACTTTCCCAGCTAGCTGTTGGCTCTGTTTTTTTATACGAAGAAAAAGACGCTTTTGGTTTTTGTTCGGCAAAAGGATTAAAATTACCATCTACCTGAATGGTTGGTGTTTCGCCTGTCAAATCTTTGTAATGATAAGGTGTATCCAAATTGGCATCTCTATCAAAATCTAAAACTGGAGCAACATTAAACTGACCCAAACTGTGTTTGATAGCCGCACGTAGAATAGCATACAAAGCATGTTCATCATCAAACTTGATTTCAGTTTTGGTCGGATGAATATTGATATCTATCGTATTCGGTGGCACTTGCAGGTATAAAAAATAACTAGGTTGTGCACCGTCTTTTAAAATCCCGTCGTAAGCAGACATGACTGCATGATGCAAATAGCCGCTTTTAATGTAGCGATCGTTTACGAAGAAAAATTGTTCTCCTCGGCTTTTTTTAGCAAATTCGGGTTTACTCACAAAACCTTGAATGGTAACGATATCTGTTTCTTCCTGTACCGGAACCAACTTCTCGTTTGTTTTTCCGGAAAAAATACCAACAATACGTTGTCTAAAACTTGCTGGAGGCAAATTAAACATTTCGCTACCGTTGTGGTAAAAAGTAAAATAAATAGATGGGTGTGCCAGTGCTACGCGTTGAAATTCATCCACAACATGACGAAATTCGACCACATCCGATTTTAAGAAATTTCGGCGGGCCGGAATATTAAAAAATAAGTTTTTAATAGCAAACGACGTCCCTTTTGGAAGCACCGCCATCTCTTGCGAAATAAACTTACTGCCTTCAATTATAATATGATGTCCTAACTCCTCTTGATCTTGTTTGGTTTTCAGCTCTACGTGTGCAATAGCAGCAATAGAAGCTAACGCTTCACCACGAAATCCTTTGGTATGCAAAGAAAACAAATCTTCGGCCAAACGGATTTTTGAAGTTGCATGACGCTCAAAACACAAGCGCGCATCTGTTACACTCATTCCTTGCCCGTTATCAATAACTTGCACAAGCGCTTTACCGGCATCTTTAATAATTAATTTGATATCAGTGGCCTTCGCATCAACCGCATTTTCCAGCAATTCCTTCACTACTGATGCACTTCTATCTGCTGTCCTCCTCTCT
>CAZMHK010000108.1:0-10678 GCA_964566045.1 uncultured Flavobacterium sp. | reverse complement strand
TATACATTTGTACTATGATTTTTAATAAAGATACAGCCGAAAAAACAGCCGAATTTCTATTGCAAATAAATGCAATTAAATTGAATCCAAGAAATCCTTTTACATGGGCTTCAGGATGGAAATCGCCTATTTATTGTGACAACCGCTTAATACTCTCATTTCCAGCGGTGCGAAATTATGTTCGCGATGAATTTTCAAAGAACATTGAAAAACAATTTGGAAAACCAGATGTTATTGCTGGCGTAGCAACAGGTGCCATTGGTATTGGAATGCTTGTAGCCGAAAGCATGGGTTTACCTTTTGTTTACGTGCGCCCAGAGCCAAAAAAACATGGTAGACAAAATCAAGTAGAAGGTTTTTTACAAAAAGGTCAAAACGTAGTAGTTGTTGAAGATTTAATTAGTACGGGAAACAGCAGCCTACAAGCTGTGGACGCACTACGTGAAGCAGGGGCCAATATCAAAGGAATGGCAGCCATTTTTACTTATGGATTTCCAGTAGCTGATGCTAATTTTAAAACTGCCAACATCGATTTGTACACCTTAAGTAATTATCAAAACTTACTTAATTTGGCTGTTGCAAAACGTTACATCACCGAGGAGGAAGAACAGACATTAAGAGAATGGAACCAAAGTCCATCCACTTGGAATGTTGAAGTATAAAACCCAAATCAAATAAAAGATAAAATGAATTTAGAAAGTCCAAAAGTTACCGTAGAAAAATCAGCTCAAGACCTGTTTACTGCTTTGAGCGATGTAAAGAATTTTGAAAAACTAATGCCTGAAAATATTGCAAAATTTGAAGTCACAGGTGACGATGCTTTTATATTTGGACTTAAAGGTATGCCTGAAATCAAATTAAAAATGAAAGAAAAAGTAGCACCAAGTAAAATTGTTTTGGGAGCTGCGAGCGATAAATTGCCTTTCACACTAGTAGCTACGATCGAAGCGCTAACGGAACAAAGTAGTGCTGTAAAATTAGATTTCGAAGGAGATTTTAACCCAATGATGGCCATGATGATCAAAGGACCAATTGGAAAATTCATTGAAACTTTGGCTACGAATATGCCAAAACTATAAACTCAAATTTATTAAGATATTGAAAGTCTTCTTGCACCCGCAGGAAGACTTTTTTTTATTAATACAACATTTGAACTTCTTTAATATCAAACTCCTCAGTAGAATCGTCCTCAAGCATAATCTGAACCTTGCCGATTACTGAAACTCCCATAATTATACCCATAAAACGACCTTTTGACGGCGCTTCAAACGCGATGGGAATTCCTTTTTTAAACAAAACTCCATCGTATTGATTCCAATAAAAAGCAGCGTTGCTCCTCATATCTGAAGTTATTTTCAAAATGGCTTCACCGATTTTGACAGCTAAATCATCTACTTCAAAATTACGATTGGTCACCACTGCTAAAGATGACGCTTTAGGCAACATTTCAAAATTAGTTTGATTCACATTAAGACCAAGACCAACAATAGAGCTAAATGTCGCATCAGTTTTAATGCTATTTTCAATTAAAATGCCACCAATTTTTTTATTGTATGACATTATGTCGTTAGGCCATTTGATACTCAATTCAGGAATATCCATTTCCTTTAAAACCGAATGCACCGCTACTGCAACAGCAATGTTTAAATCAAACAAACGATTGATATCTGATAAGAAATCTTTAACCAAAATACTCATTATTAGATTTTTACCCGATTCTGAATTCCAAATCGAGCCCATCTGCCCTTTGCCTTTTGTTTGATTTTTTGCCGTAACAATTGTATAATTATCAAGCTCATGTTTATTTGCCAAGCCTTTTAAGAACTCATTGGTAGAATCTATGGCATCGAGTTTGATTACTTTCATAAACATTATTTTGTGAAACAGAATTTAAACTTGTGTTAAGGTTCCAAAATAACCACAAAAAATGGTAACTTTACAAACTTATATTAAAAATAATTCATGGCGAAAAAGACTATAAATAATGACTTGCTCTTAGCAAACATCATTAAAGGAATTGAAGAAGTAAAAGGAAATGACATCACAATTTTAGATTTAAGAGATATTGACACCTCAGTATGCGATTATTTCGTGATTTCGAACGGTGGATCAAACACACAAGTAAACGCCATTGTAAACTCTATTCAAAAAACAGTTTCAAAAGAAATGAAAGATAAGCCTTGGCATGTTGAAGGAACTGATAATGCAGAATGGGTTTTGATGGATTACGTAAACATTGTAGTGCATGTATTTCAAAAACACATTAGAGAATATTACAACATCGAAAGTTTATGGGGCGATGCTAAAATAACAACCATAGAAAACAAATACTAAAGACACATTTTCCTAATAATGGCCAAAGAAAACAACCCAAACCCAAGTAAGTTTAAAGTAAGCCCATGGCTGCTCTACACTGCAGTGATTTTAATTTTTCTGTTCATTAGTTTTATGACAGGCGGTTCAAGCTTGAGCGAGCCTGGACAATTGACTTCGTCCAAATTCAATGAATATTTAGAAAAGGGACAAATTGAACGCGTAATTGTTTACAATAAATCAGAAGCGGAAGTATTTTTAACTCCTGCTGCTATCAAAGATCTTGCTCACAAAAAAGTAGCAAAAGATGTTTTTAACGAGCCTAATAAAGGTCCACACTACACTTTTGATATTGGAAACGATCAAATTTTTCAAACTAAACTTGAAAAAGCAGTTAAAGAAGGAAAATTAAAAGACTTTAATTTCAAAGTTCAAAACAACTGGTCAGACATATTTTTTAGTTTACTACCAATAATTGTAATCATTGCAGTTTGGCTCTTTGTAATGAGAAGAATGTCCGGCGGTGGCGCTGGTGGCGGAGGTCAAATTTTCAACATTGGTAAATCAAAGGCGAAACTTTTTGACGAGAAAACGGATATCAAAACCACATTCAAAGACGTTGCTGGTTTAGAGGGTGCTAAAGAGGAAATTCAAGAAATTGTAGAATTCCTTAAAAACCCTGAGAAATACACCAATTTAGGTGGTAAGATTCCAAAAGGAGCGCTTTTAGTAGGACCTCCCGGAACAGGTAAAACATTGTTAGCCAAAGCCGTAGCTGGCGAAGCGCAAGTACCTTTCTTTTCGATGTCAGGATCTGATTTTGTAGAGATGTTTGTAGGTGTAGGTGCTTCTCGAGTACGTGATTTGTTTAAACAAGCTAAAGAAAAATCACCAGCAATCATTTTTATCGATGAAATTGATGCCGTAGGTAGAGCAAGAGGAAAAAGCAACATGTCTGGCGGAAACGACGAACGTGAAAACACTTTGAATCAATTACTAACAGAGATGGATGGTTTTGGAACCAACTCGAACGTAATCGTTTTGGCTGCTACTAACCGTGCTGATGTATTGGATAAGGCGTTGATGCGTGCCGGACGTTTTGACCGACAAATATTTGTTGACTTACCAGACATTAGAGAACGTGCTGAAATATTTCAAGTACACTTGGCTGCTTTGAAAAAAGCAGAAGGTTTAGATACTGACTTTTTAGCAAAACAAACTCCCGGATTCTCAGGAGCTGACATAGCCAATGTTTGTAACGAAGCAGCTTTAATTGCTGCCCGTAACAACAAGACTGCAGTTGAAAAACAAGATTTCCTAGATGCGGTAGACCGTATTGTAGGAGGTTTAGAAAAGAAAAATAAAATTGTTACTCCAGAAGAGAAAAAAGCAATTGCAATACACGAGGCAGGACACGCCACAGTGAGTTGGATGTTAGAGCATGCAGCACCGCTAATCAAAGTTACTATTGTACCAAGAGGACAAAGTTTAGGAGCAGCATGGTACTTACCAGAAGAACGTTTAATTGTACGACCAGACCAAATGCTTGACGAAATGTGTGCTACCATGGGAGGAAGAGCTGCTGAAAAGGTAACTTTTAACAGAATTTCAACTGGAGCATTAAGCGATCTTGAAAAAGTAACTAAACAAGCGAGAGCGATGGTAACAGTTTATGGATTGAATGATAAAATTGGAAATGTTACTTACTACGACTCAACAGGTCAAAGCGAATATAATTTTTCAAAACCATATTCAGAAGAAACTGCGAAAGTCATTGATACTGAAATTTCATTATTAATTGAGGGCCAGTACCAAAGAGCTATTCAAATCTTAGAAGAAAACAAAGACAAGTTAAACCAGCTGGCTGATATCTTGATTGAGAAAGAAGTTATTTTTAAAGACGACCTTGAAGCAATCTTCGGAAAGCGTACTTTTGATAAAAATCTAAGTGAAGTGGTTTCCTAAAAATTAGAGTCTTTTTTCAAATAATCTTAAAATCTTAATTCAAAATCTACTTTTGAATTAAGA
Source organism: uncultured Flavobacterium sp. (assembly GCA_964566045.1). GTDB lineage: Bacteria > Bacteroidota > Bacteroidia > Flavobacteriales > Flavobacteriaceae > Flavobacterium. The sequence continues at coordinate 6,337 of CAZMHK010000108.1, read as the reverse complement.
TTTTTTTATCTTTGGACGTTTTCAATTACAATTAATAGCCGTTAACAATACTATGAGTCTTTTTAGAAAAATTTTTGGTTCAAGTCAAGCCACTTCTGAGGAGGAGAAAGAGAGCGAATTTTGTGCTACTCCAAAAGAAAAAGCAATTTCAATTGACGAACAATTTATTTTTAATTTCAAAAAAAATGGCGGTAAATTCTTGTATTGTGAAAACACTGCAGAAGTAAAGGATCAAGTTGAAAACATACTAGAAGAAAACGACTGGTTTGAAAAAGAAGTTTTGTGCTACAATCAAGAATTGTATCCGATACTTAATGAAAACAAGTTACCTTACGTTAACGTATCAAACCCTAAATTTTTATTAGCAACTTGTGAAAGTTTAATTGCTGAAGAAGGATCTATTTTATTTTCTTCCAAACAAATCAAACAGCACAAACCTAATGATCTACCTGTAAACATTATTGTTTTAGCAAAAACTAGTGAAATAGTAGCAACCAAAAGTGATGGTTTGAGCGCCATTAAAAAGAAATACGAACGCGACTACCCTACTAATATTACTACAGTAAAATATTTCGAAAAAGCGAAAGAAGAAGACTTCACGCAATACGGAAGCTCAGCAAAAAATCTATATTTATTGCTACTAGAAGACCTATAAAATGAATGAAACTCTAAAACGAGGGATATCAGGAGTAGTCTACATAGTTTTACTAATTGCTTCTATCTTATATTCTACTGAAACTTTTTTTATTCTTTTTGGTGCTTTTTTGCTAATAGCAGTATATGAGTTTTGCAACTTGGTACAAATTAAAAAGATACTCCCAATTTTTTTCGCGACCGTTGTTTATAGCACAATCACTTTGATTAGTCATTATAGATTACCAACAGAAAAGTTTTTCAATGAGCAATTTAATCTAAATGTTTCACTCGAAATTAACATTGAGCAACTCAACATCATTTTACTTGTTGCAACACTAGTTGTTTCTGTAAAATGCATTCTTTTTTTATTTTACGATAAAATTCAAACAATAAGCACTTCATCAAAATATTTATATCTTCTAGGATACATTATTCTTCCATTTATTTTTATTACCAAAATATCGTTCGGAATTAATGATTACAATCCCAAAATTATAATCGGTCTCTTTATTCTAATTTGGACAAATGATACTTTTGCTTACATTGTTGGGAAATCGATTGGTAAAACAAAGCTTTTAGAAAAAATATCACCCAAAAAAACTATCGAAGGATTTGCTGGCGGAGTTACTTTTGCAGTTCTAGCAGGTTATTTAATTTCAAAATATTACATCAAAGCCAAACCAGAATTTAGTGATCGTTCTATCTTAATCTGGACTTCAATTGCAGTAATCGTTGGCGTTGCTGGAACAATAGGAGATTTGATTGAATCAAAATTCAAACGTATTGCTGACGTAAAAGACAGCGGAAATATCATGCCTGGTCACGGAGGCATATTAGATCGACTAGATAGTGTTATCTTTGTAGCACCTTTAATATTTTTATTTTATCAAATTTTACATTATGTTTCATAAAGAAGGAACCCCGTCTATTTTATTAGGTACAATTTTCACCTCGGTAGTTTTATTGCTAGCTGATAACTTTATTACGAGCAGTTGGCTTAAAATGGCAATTCAAATAGCAGCCTTGCTACTTCTTATTATCATTTTACAATTTTTTAGAAATCCTAAAAGAAGCGTAATCCTTAATGAAAACCATATTATTGCACCGGTAGATGGTAAAGTAGTTGTAATAGAAGAAGTGTACGAAGGAGAATATTTTAAAGAAAAGAAATTACAAGTTTCTATATTCATGTCTCCAATCAACGTACACGTAACCCGTTACGCAATCAGCGGCATAATCAAATTTAGCAAGTACCACCCTGGTAAATTTTTAGTAGCATGGCACCCAAAAGCGAGTGAAGAAAACGAACGTACTACGGTCGTTATCGAAAATAAAACCTTTGGAGAAATTTTGTACCGCCAAATTGCAGGTGCTCTTGCCAGACGAATCGTAAACTATGCCCAAGAAGGAATGCAGGTAATTCAAGGTACAGATGCGGGTTTCATAAAATTTGGATCGAGAGTAGATTTATTTTTACCTTTGGGTACAGAAGTTAATGTTGTATTAAACCAAAAAGCAATTGGCGGAAAAACAATAATCGCAATTAAAAAATAATGACTGACGGTACGTTAGAAAATCGCTTTTTAGAAGCTGTGCAAATTGCATCAGAGATGACGCAAGCCTCCTTGCCTCAAGATGTGCAACTACGTTTGTATGCCTATTACAAGCAAGCCACCTTTGGCTACCTCGATTTAAAACAAAATCCGTCCTTTCATTTAAGAGATGCTTTTAAAACCAATGCTTGGATGCAAATAAGCCATCTTAGTGCTGATGAAGCAAAAGAATGTTATATCGAACTTATTAATTCCTTATCTAATAAATAAAACACAATGAGAAAATTACGCCTTTCAGTTCCTTTCTTATTTTGTACATTAAGCTTGCTATCTTGCAAAGATGATAAATTAATTGAAGTTGTAGAGGTACCGTTACCCGAAGAGACGCAAACAAAGGTTACTCTAGGAAACCCTGATGATGTTGTTGCTGACATAGGTTCGTTTCAACTTGAAAAATTAGGGTACAACTATGACGCTTTGGCACCAAGTATAGGCGCTAGAACACTTGAAACACATTACTCAAAACATTACCTAACATACACTAATAACCTTAACAAAGCACTAGCAGGCACACCTTTAGAAAACTCAACTATTGAAGATGTTTTAGCAAAGCTTGATCCTAATGACGCCAACCTTCGCAACAACGCAGGAGGATATTACAATCATAGTTTGTATTGGAAATGTATGGCTCCTAAAAGTGGAGGAAAACCAAGCGGCCCTCTGATGGACGCGATTGTAACTGATTTTGGATCATATGAATTGTTTACCTCTTTATTTAAAAGCGAGGCAACTAAACATTTTGGTTCGGGCTGGGCGTGGTTAGTTCTTGATAAAACTGGTAAACTGCAAGTTACCACAACCATCAATCAAGACAATCCTTTAATGCGGAATGCATTGGTGCCTGGAACGCCAATTTTAGCCTTGGATCTGTGGGAGCATGCGTATTATTTGGACTACCAATACCGCAGATCAAATTATATCGATAGTTTTTTTAATATCATCAATTGGCCCGCGGTACAAACTAATTTTGAAAATATAAAGCAATAAAAAAGAGCTGTAATCCATTTGATTACAGCTCTTTTTTAATTTATTCAAATCGAAATTATTACTTCGATTTGTCCCTACTTATTGCAGCAAACACTCTTGTTTTCAGGCTGTTTTCTAGCATTTTCGTATACAAAATAAGCTATTTTTACTTGTTTAGCAATCCAAATTGGGCTAAATAATATTCAGCTTTATTGTTCTTATAATTGAAAAATAAACGATTCCAAAGGTGCCATCTCAACCTTCATTTTGCCCTCGCCATCCTGAACATTAAGAGTGGCTTTTTGTTTTTGATACAACTGATCGGTTAGTTCATTAGAACCCTCTTTCAAATTCCATTTTTCAATAATATCAGATGGTATAATTAATTCAAAACTACTCGAGTCAGAAGATGAAAAATTAGTTAATACTACCAATTTTTCAGAATCAGACCAGCGTGTAAAAGCGTAAATTAAATTATCATACCCGGCTGTTCTTTGTCTATTTACCGATTGAATTTCTTGGAACTGCCCCATCAAGGCACTGCTATTTCTTGAAAAATTCAAAAGCCTTTTGTAAAAATCACGTAAATCTTTCTCCTCTTGTGTTGATTGACCTCCGTCAAACAGTCCGCCATTCATCCATCTTTGATGATTGGGTACTCCAATATAATCAAAAATTGAAGTCCTAGAATGAGTACCAAAACCAGCATTTTCATGACCTGCCTCGCCTACTTCTTGACCAAAGTAGACCATAGTTGGTGACGAACTAATTGTAGTTGAAACCACCATTAGCGGTTTCCCTTTTTCTGGGCTTCCAGCAAATTCAGGACTGGCCAATCGCTGTTCATCATGATTATCCAAAAAATGAAGCATGTGATGTTCAATATCAGCCATGCGGTTTTGAATGTTTGATAAATCATCAGGCAAAGATCTACCTTGGATGATATCTTTTAACTTGTCGTACGTCTCCACTTTGTCATACAAATAATCCATTTTACCTAAATGAATGTAATTGCGGTATTCAGCTGGATTGTATACTTCGGCTAATAAAAAAGCATCTGAATTGCGCACTTTAATAGCCGAGTTCATGTAACTCCAAAATTCATACGGAACCATTTCGGCCATGTCAAACCTGAAACCATCTACACCTTTATCAGTCCAATAAAGTGCAATATCTCTGAATTTTTTCCAAGAATCTGGAACGTCTTTGTCTTTCCAAAAATCAAAATGTTCTTGATAGTTTTTCTCATCATAACCCCATGGCAACTCTGGAAAATCTTTAGTGCCGTCTGGGCGAATACCGTAATTTACTTTAACCGTTTCATACCAATCGTTACGGTCAGGTTTTGCCATTCGGGAGCCGTTACCCGTCCATTTTGCCGGAAACTCCGAAAATTTTCCATCAATTTCTGGATTAAATTCGCCATTTAATGGCTTTTCCATATCCGGAATTTCGAAAGCAGTGTTCGGAATGTAATAAAAGTTATTATCACGTTTGTATTCTACAGAAACATCATCATTGGCTCCAAAATCAGTTACACCTTCAGGATTGTTTTTGCCCTCATACTTACGAGCAATGTGATTGGGAACAATATCTATCAAAACTTTCAAACCCGCTTTGTGTGTCCTTGCAATTAATTCTTCAAACTCCTGCAAACGGTTAGCAGGATTTACTGCCAAATCTGGATTAACATTGTAATAATCTTTCACTGCATAAGGAGAACCTGCGCGACCTTTAACCACCTCTGGATCATCATTTGAAACACCTATAGCAGTATAATCCCTAATCACAGCATGATGCGGAACACCGGTGTACCAAATATAGGTAGCTCCCAAATCTTTTATCTCAAAAAGAGCTTTGTCGGTGAAGTCATTAAATTTCCCAACTCCATTTTCTTCAATGGTTCCCCACGGTTTATTGGTCGTATTAGTATTTCCAAACAAACGCGTAAAAACCTGATAAACAACTTCCTTTTGACGCACATTGGTTTCTTGATTTATTTTATCCATCGAATTCATTTTAGTTTTACAAGCTGTTGCAAAGAGCACGGCACTCAGTCCTACAACGATAGTTATTTTTTTCATAATATAAAATTATCTAAACTACTTTAAGATGTGTTGCACCTTAAAAAGAAATTAAAGTTGAAATTTAATATATTTTTACTGCAACTTCGTTTCTAGCTAAAAATTTTATTCGCCATAGTTTGTTTTCAAATTTACTACAACGAAAGAGTTTGCCAAACTGTTGATAACTTTGGCTAAAACAGTATTACCCTCCTGCTAAGACCGCTTATAAATAAATCTTAATATCGATTAGTATTGCTTGGTTTTTCATAAATTTGTGAAAAATTTAATCCCTTGAAAAAACTGTTGCTTTTTGCTCGCTTTGCTTTCCTTTTTTTGGTAAGCAGCACTCTTTTGGCACAAGCTCCCAAAAAAATAATCATCGAAAATGCTGATTTTTCAGATGTGAATCAAGTTGAAGTTCCTGATGCTGTGCTGTTGATCGGAAATGTTCGTGTGAATCACGACGGCATTGTGCTTACCTGCAACAAAGCATACTATTTTGAGAAAGAAAAATACATCAAAGCCTTTGGAAATGTACAAATGGTGCAAGGTGATACTTTATTCTTGAACAGTAAATACGCTGAATACAATGGCTTGGTTAAAAAAGCATACGCTTCGGGAGAGGCTGTCATGAGTTCACCTGACGCTACTTTAATGACTGAAGTTCTTAATTTTGACCGAAACATTCAAGAGGTGTATTACGACACGCCCGGAACTATCATCAACAAAGACAATACGCTGAAGAGTAATTCAGGACGGTATTATGTAAAGGAGAAAAAATTTCAATTTTTAACGGCTGTTAGCATCACCAATCCTACCTATGTTATCAAGTCGAATCACTTGGATTATTTCAGTAACTCTGGTCACTCCTATTTGTTAGGACCATCAACAATTACCAGTAAAGCCAATTATATTTATACTGAAAAAGGCTTTTACGATACTAAAAAAAATCTCGCCCATTTTTTAAACAAATCTTATATTCGGTATGACGATAGATTAATAAAGGGAGATAGTTTGTACTACGATAGAAATCGGGAATTTGCATCGGCTAGTAGA
>CAZMHK010000107.1:0-10928 GCA_964566045.1 uncultured Flavobacterium sp. | reverse complement strand
TCATAATTGTCTGTTTTTAAGACATTGTGACATTTTAAAAAAGCCAAAAACAGCTTTAATGTGTCAATTTGTCGTATATTTACTAATGGAATATAAATTGAATATTCTCACGCAAAGTTACTTAATTCAACCTAAAAATACCGAAAGATGAACTTAAATAAATTTACCATCAAATCGCAAGAAGCCATTCAACGCGCGCAGCAATTGGCGCAAGAATTGGGACAACAACAAATTGAAAACGAACACCTATTAAAAGCTATTTTTGAAGTAGACGAAAATGTAGCCCCCTTTATATTAAAAAAGCTGAACGTAAACGTACCATTATTTCAACAGATTCTTAACAGCAGTTTACAAAATTTCCCAAAGGTTTCTGGTAGCGAAATCATACTTTCTCGAATCGCAAACAGCACCTTGAACGAAGCTGAAATCATCAGTAAAAAAATGAGTGATGAGTACGTTTCTATCGAACATTTGCTCTTAGCTATTTTCGAATCGAAAGCCAAGGTTGCTCAAATTTTGAAAGATCAAGGCGTCACCTCAAAAGGACTAAAAGCTGCTATTGAAGAACTCAGAAAAGGTGAAAGAGTAACCTCAGCATCAGCAGAAGAGACTTATAATTCCTTAAACAAATACGCAAAAAACCTAAATGAACTGGCGCGCTCTGGCAAATTAGACCCAGTTATTGGCCGCGATGAAGAAATCAGAAGGGTATTGCAAATATTAACCCGAAGAACCAAAAACAATCCAATGCTAGTTGGTGAACCTGGAGTAGGAAAAACAGCTATTGCGGAAGGTTTGGCACACCGAATTGTGGATGGAGATGTTCCTGAAAATTTAAAAGACAAACTGGTTTTCTCGCTTGATATGGGCGCCTTAATTGCGGGTGCCAAATACAAAGGTGAGTTTGAAGAACGTTTAAAATCGGTAGTGAAAGAAGTGACCGCTGCTAATGGTGACATTGTTCTTTTTATAGATGAAATTCACACCCTCGTAGGTGCAGGCGGTGGCGAGGGCGCTATGGACGCGGCCAATATTTTGAAACCGGCCTTGGCACGTGGTGAATTACGAGCAATTGGAGCTACCACGCTTGATGAGTATCAAAAATATTTTGAAAAAGACAAGGCACTCGAAAGACGTTTTCAAAAAATCATGATCGAAGAACCTGATACCGAAAGCGCCATTTCAATTTTACGAGGTATTAAAGAAAAATACGAAACGCACCATAAAGTACAAATCAAAGACGAGGCTATCATTGCCGCTGTCGAATTATCACAGCGTTACATTACCAACCGTTTTCTTCCGGATAAAGCCATCGATTTGATGGACGAGGCAGCTTCAAAATTGCGTATGGAAATCAATTCGAAACCAGAAGAATTGGATGTTTTAGATCGAAAAATTATGCAACTCGAAATTGAAATCGAAGCCATCAAGCGAGAGAAAGACGAAAACAAACTCAAAATTTTAGGCTTAGATTTGGCTAATTTGAAGGAAGAACGCAACGAGATTTTTGCCAAATGGAAATCAGAAAAAGATGTGGTTGATGGCATTCAAATCATCAAAACACAAATTGAAGACTTAAAATACGAGGCCGAAAGAGCAGAACGAGATGGCGATTATGGTAAAGTAGCCGAAATTCGATACGGTAGAATCAAGGAAGCGCAAGAGCAACTTGCTGCTTTGACAAAACAACTGCAAGAAAATCAATCGGGTACCTCTTTGATAAAAGAAGAAGTAACCAAAGAAGATATTGCAGAAGTAGTAGCCAAATGGACAGGAATTCCGGTCATGAAAATGCTACAAGGCGAACGCGAAAAACTTTTAAAACTAGAAGATGAATTGCACCTGCGCGTTGTAGGCCAAGAAGAAGCGATTCAAGCCGTGAGCGATGCCGTTAGACGTAGTCGTGCAGGATTACAAGACATGAAAAAACCAGTAGGAACTTTTCTTTTTTTGGGAACAACGGGAGTTGGAAAAACCGAATTGGCCAAAGCCTTAGCGGAATACCTTTTTGATGATGAAAGCGCCATGACCCGAATAGATATGAGTGAATACCAAGAGCGCCACAGTGTGAGCCGATTGGTAGGTGCACCTCCAGGATATGTGGGTTACGACGAAGGCGGACAATTGACTGAGGCCGTGCGCAGAAAACCTTATTCTGTTATACTGCTCGATGAAATTGAAAAAGCACATCCTGATACATTCAATATCTTGTTACAAGTTTTAGACGAAGGACGTTTAACGGATAACAAAGGACGTTTGGCCGATTTCAAAAACACGATTATCATTATGACTTCTAACATGGGAAGCCAAATTATTCAAGATAAATTTGATAATTTAAGAGGAAGCGTTGAAGCCGCAACCGAAGCTGCCAAAATAGAAGTTTTAGGTATATTAAAACAAACGGTTCGCCCAGAATTCATCAATCGAATTGACGAAATTGTGATGTTCACGCCACTATCTCATTCTAATATCGCTCAAATTGTAGGTTTACAATTAAAAAGTGTTGTAAAAATGTTGGCGGCGCAAGGAATCACGATAGATGCAACGCCCGAAGCGATTGATTACTTATCAAAAAAAGGATACGATCCGCAATTTGGAGCCAGACCAGTAAAAAGAGTCATCCAAAGAGAAGTACTCAATGAGCTTTCAAAAGAGATACTTTCTGGAAAAATTACCACAGATAGCATTGTGTTAATCGATGCCTTTGATGGAAAATTGGTGTTCAGAAATCAAACAGAATTGGTAAATTAATAACTCGAAATCAGTTCAGGTAAGGCAACATCTTCAAAACACCTTCAAAAGAAATTTCTCTTTTGAAGGTGTTTTTTTTTATGTCCTCAAGCGCAATTTAAGCCCTCAACAATCCAATATTCCAACTTTATTCTTTTTTAAGATGAAAATAAAAAATTACAAAAAACAACTAATCTAAGCAGTAACAATCCTATTTTGAGTGATTTAAACTTTACTTTTTGGTAGCTAAAATTTGATTAAAAAAAAAATATGCTTTTCTTTGATTTCTAAACTAACTACCAATATGAAAAAACTCATCTTTACTTTTATTCTTTTGGCTTACACAGCTAGTTACTGCCAAAAAACAGATCTTGCTTTGGTTAACGGCAATATCATTACAATGAAGAATGACAAAGTACTATTAAATCAAACCGTTTTAATCACAAGAAATAAAATATCTAAAATTATTCCCAGTACGAAATGGAAAAATACTGAAAACGTAAAAACTATTGATTGTACTGGTAAATACATCATGCCCACACTAGTGGATATGCACATGCATTCCAATCCGTACATGGATACGTATGCATTACCGTTTTTTATGAAATATGGAGTAACCACTATAAGAGTAATGGCTGGAAACGATGCCATACGCGTAAAAAGAGATAGTATTCGAACCAATAAACTAAAAGGACTACCCGATATTTATGTTGCCTCAGAGTTAATTGATGGTGATCCACCGTCTTTTGGTGCTGACCATCAAGGCCCAATCGTGACAAAAAAAGAACAAATCATTCCAGTAATACAAGAGCAACTTAAAAAAGGATATGATTTTATAAAACTTTACAGCAGACTCAAACAAGACGTTTTTCAGGAAGCAGTTGCTTATTGCAAGGCTAATAAAATTAAAGTTACTTACCACATTCCGACTGACGTAGAAAAATCAAAATTCTTTCAAAATGCTACTGGCGAAATTCAGCATATGAGCGGTTATGCACGTTTTGCTCACGCCCAAGATAGCTTACCTAAAAAAATAATGCTGAAAAATTATGACGTCCCGTTTGACGAAGTTTCATCAAAATCAATAAATAACGAGAAACTTAAAACTGCAGTGAGCCAAACAGTCAAAAATAAAATTTGGAACTGCCCTACTCTAGTCCTATTTTACAATAAAACAGATACTATTTTTTGTAAAAACATTTTAAAAACTAAAATTCATCCCGGTTTAGATGGCCTATTAGGTTGGTGGCAAAGCACCGGTTTTGACAACACTCCTGAACTTACTAATTACACTAAATTTCAGCATCAAACCGTGGCTTTACTGCACAAAGAAAAAGCACAATTGCTAGCCGGAACCGATTTTCCAAATCCATGGTTAGTTCCTGGCCTGTCCTTACACCAAGAAATCGAACGATTTACAATGGCTGGTTTAAGTAACTTCGAAGCATTGAAAACTGCTACTGTAAATCCCGCCATTTGGTTTGGACCTACTTACGAAAAAGGATATGTGGCAGAAGATAAAATTGCCGACCTCCTAATTTTAAATCAAAACCCTTTAACAGATGTAAAAAACACAACAGCAATTTACCAAGTTATACACAACGGAGATCCTTATTTGAACCAAGAACAAAAGTAAAGTAGTACTTAAAAAATCAATACTTCGACTATTTGGCGAACAACTGATAATATTAGGAGCACATAAATCCTATCACTTCAAGACTATTAGTCCTGCTCTACGATAAATCACTTTGCTTCGCGCCGTGGATACCGCTTCGATCAGGGCTATAAACGACAACTATTTTTCAGCAGTCGCTTACTTGAAGATATTCATGCAGGACTAATTAATAAAATATTGACTAAAAGTGCTACAAACCCTAACTGCAATACTTTTTTTTAAAGCAAAAAAGTTTTAGCTTCGCACCACAATACAACCTAATAGCTTGTTACACGTAATAAAGCAATTAATTAAAACCACAATTTAAAAATAAACTTATGGCCTCAGGATTTTTCGCATTATTAGATGATATCGCAGCATTAATGGATGATGTAGCTGTTATGAGCAAAGTTGCTGCAAAAAAAACAGCTGGAATTTTAGGTGATGACTTGGCCGTAAATGCTGAAAAAGCATCCGGTTTCGTTTCCAACAGAGAATTACCAGTACTTTGGGCCATTTCGAAAGGATCTCTCTTGAATAAAGTAATTATTCTACCCATCGCATTTGTATTAAGTTATTTTTTGCCAACAGCAGTAACTGTAATTTTGGTATTGGGAGGTTTATATTTGGCATATGAAGGAGCCGAAAAAATCTACGAATTTTTTTTCCCGCACGAACACGAAAAAACAGAAATTACTACCACAGAATTGAGCGAAGAGCAAATACTCGCATTTGAAAAAGAAAAAATCAAATCGGCTATTATAACCGATTTTATACTCTCAGTCGAAATAGTAATCATTGCACTTGGTACCGTACTTGGTGAACCTATTGCAAAACAAATTACAGTAGTGTCAATCATTGCATTATTAGCAACCGTTGGTGTTTATGGTATTGTGGCGCTAATTGTTCGTATGGACGAAGCAGGTTTAAAACTAATTCAATTGAACTCCAATGAAAAAAGTTTCACTTATAAATTCGGAACAGTATTAGTCAAAGCTTTACCGCTAATTATCAAAGCTTTATCTGTAATTGGTACAATCGCTTTACTTTTAGTAGCAGGAGGTATATTTGCACACTATATTCCATTTTTACATCATATTAAAACGCCTCTACCTAGCATTATTCTAGAATTTGGTTTCGGTTTAGGATTTGGACTAGCTGTTTTGATCGTAGTAATGCTAGCAAAGAAAATATTTGGCAAAAAAGCACATTAAGCATTGCCTTTAAATACAGAATACAAAATCAGTCCTCGGACTGATTTTTTTTTGAAAGCAATTTTATTCGAAACAAAAATTCAAAAGTTTATTCTAGAATACAGCATTGTATTTATAGAAATTTCTAGTAGTTTTGAAGAATCAAAAAAAATAATATCAGTTGCTAAAAAAGCAAGGCAAAAAAGAGAATTAGTGTAAAAAAGAAAGTACTATGGATATTGTAAAATTTAAAATCACACCCAAAACTATTAAAGTTGAAGTTCGAAATTCAAACAACTATGTTTTTGATTTTAATAACTCCGTAGCCATTGCAAAAGAAGATAGAGACGTGCTTTTAAAACTTTATAATGCTTTAGATTTACTTTTTAAAAAAGATACTCCTCCAGAAATAAAAAATTATATTTCACCCAATCAAACCAATATACTAGATCAAATTGAAGAAGTTGGAGATATAAATAATTAAAAAAGCCGTTTCTCCTAAGAGAAACGACCTTTTAATGAATTTGCAAAGTGTTCTTTACGACTATTTAGTATAAGAAATTTAAAGCAGTGATATCATTGCTATTAAATACTCCTGTATCACTTGAACTAAAACAAGCTCTCATGTATGAAGTTGCATCATAACCTGATGGAGTTCCAGGAATAAGCACCGCTCCTACACCAGCTGTACCTTCGTTAGTGTTTTGCCCACAACTTTGACGGCTAAACCAGTCTGTATGACGCAAACCAATACAGTGTCCGATTTCGTGTGCAGCCACATGAGAGTTCACACCTACAGAATAAGTATCAAGACCAGAATATAAAGTTACAGAGTTAAAAGGTGCTCCGCCAGAAGGAAATCCAGCTACTCCACCAGCTCCACCAGAAGCTCTTCTAACAACAATATTAGCTCCAGCTGTGCTTGAACTAAATGTTAAATTGAATCTTAACGTTAAATTTAAGCTGTTGTATCTGTTAATTGCGGCTTGTAATCCTGAACGCATATTTGCGCTCAATGCAGAAGCTCCAGTTCCAGACAATCCTACAACATTTATTGTACGAGGTCCAGAAACTAAATTATTTGTACGGTATTGCTCTGTAGTAATACCACCGTGCAAGTCCATCTTGTTTAATTGTGCTTCTGTCATGATGATATCACCTTCTATCAAAAAGGCATCTTCAGTGACACCGTTTTCATTAGTGTGCTGAATTACTTTTACATCTTTATTATTAAAAGACAAAGAACCAATTTTGGCTAAAATTTCAGGTGTTATCTTAGTTGAAAGTGGTTTTGTTTGTCCTGATTCATCTTCCTTGTTACAGGAAAACAATAGCGCCACTGCGCAAGACATCATTAAAATTGATTTGAATTTTTTCATTGTTTTTGGTTATTTTGGGGTTAGTTAATGAATTGTTTCTCGAACACTTTACAAATTCATCGGCTCGAAAATAGTCATTTATTTTTGTACGAATATCTACTTTTGCAAATTATAACAAATTTAACATTTTTTGTTATAAAAAAACTTAATGAAAAATAAGTGGATTTGTACAAAAACTTGCGCCAACTACCGTATTTCTTGAAATAAAACAAAAAAAGTTAAAAAATTTAATTTATCATTATTAAAAAGCTAAATTTGGAAGTATTTTATAATTTTAAAAGAAATTTATTCTACTCGAAAATCTTAAAAAAATAAGCGCTACAGATCTAAAAAATTTAGTCGTACGTTGCGTTTTTAGCATTTCGACCGTTTTTTAACTTTTTTTTTGTAAGAATAAAATAAGCTCAAATAACAGATTAAAAGTAAAAAACATCTATTTTTGATTTAAAAATAATGTCAATTTAACATTGTCTTCAACACTAATTATTAGAGCCGAAATACCAATTATTTGCTAAGGTTAAAAAGAAAAAAATCATCATAAATTACAAGCGCCCCAATAAATGAAACCCATCTTAACAATATTTATTTGCATTTTCTCATTTTCTGCGTTTTCACAAAATGTCGAAAAATGGAAACATTTGGTTAACGAAAAATCCACTAGCAATTCCAACCTTTACTATCTAACAAAAACCAGTGAAGCTTACAGGGTTAATTGTAAGATAATTAAAAAACTAGACGATCAATTTAGTATCGTCCTCTTAAAAGCAAATGATAATAGCTTTAAAAAAATCATTGCTCAACCAGTAAACCATCTCTGGAAACTACCAACAATAAGTAAAAATCACAGCGCTCGTAAAGAGTATACGCTAAACACTATTGATGTTCAGTCATTATCAAAAAAATTAACAAGTTTAAAAATAGAGCATCAAATTCAAAATGAACTCGTCTTCATTCGAGTGAATTACAAAACGCTTCTGTCAAAAATATTACCAATTCCCGAAGTGATTAGCTGTACTTTAGAATCCTACTCGCCATTTCCTGAGTTCACAATAAAAGACCAAAACTGGAGCATCAATCAAATAAATAAAATTGCAAAAGAATTTCCATTGCTAAATGGTACAAATCAAGTTATATCTGTAAAAGATGATTTTTTTGACACTAACGACATCGATTTGTTAAACAAACACATTCCTTCACCCACCCAATCCAATACAATTGCGCAACATGCCACAGCAATGGCAACTATCGCGGCAGGCACAGGAAATAGTTCTTTGCAAGGTAAAGGAGTAGCCTTCAAAGCTAAAATTCAATCTTCCAATTTTCTATCACTATTTCCTGATCCTATTTCCAGCTTGCAAGGTGCTAGCATTCAAAACCATTCTTACGGAACAACCATTGAAAATTTTTATGGTAATTTAGCCGTAGCCGTTGATCGCATGTTGTTTGAAAATCAAAGTATTCATTATGTTTATTCTGCAGGTAATCGAGGAGCAAGTGGATTTAATAGCATCACGGGGAATTTTAAACAATCAAAAAACAGCATCGTGGTTGGTAGTATTGATGCTTTTGAAAAAAGTACCTCTTTTTCATCAAAAGGCCCTGCTTTTGACGGTCGCGTAAAACCTGAATTAGTAGCATACAGCACGGAAGGCACCTCAAATTCAGCCGCTCTCACCTCTGGCATTTTAGCACTGATGCAAGAACAGTATGAAACCCAAAATGATAAAAAATTACAAAATGCTACTGCAAAAGCGCTTTTAATAAATGCCGCTAAAGACCTTGGCAATGAAGGACCTGACTTTACCTATGGATATGGCAATATCAACGCACTTAAGACATTAAAAAGCATTCAAGAAAATCGAATTATTGAAGGTGAAATCACTTCAAATGAAATAAAACAACATCCAATCATACTACCGCCCAACACTAAAAACATCAAAATAACGGTAGTTTGGACTGATCCTCCTGCAACCGAAAATTCAAATATTAGCTTGGTAAATGATTTAGATTGCACTTTGAAAGAAGGTGCTAATTCCTACTTTCCATGGGTACTAAACCCAAGCAACCCCAACTCAGCTGGAACAAAGGGAGTTGACTCAATAAATCCAATCGAGCAAATCGAGGTTAAAGATCCCTCTTTTACAGATGCAACCATTCATATACAAAGTAAAACCTTAAGTACGGAAAGACAAACTTATGCGATTGTATACGAGTTCGAAACTTCTAATGTTTTCGAATGGAATTATCCGATAGCAAATAATAATTTTCCAATTGATGGCAAAACAAATTCACCTTTTAAATGGAATTCTACATTAACAGCCACCAATGCCGAACTATCGATAAGCTACAACAATGGGCAAACATGGGAACTCTTAAATGCTAATGTAAATTTAAAAGAAGGTCAATTCCTATTTAATCCAGACCAGAAAATTTATACGCAAGCGCTTTTAAAAATGAGCACAGCCACTGAAACATTTATATCAGATCCCTTTATCATTTCATACGATTTAAACCCAAGCATTACTTTAGTTTGTAATGGAACCGCAGAGATGCAATGGAATCCAGCGCCCAGTATTTCGACCTATAATATTTACGAATTAAGTGAAGGAACTATGCAATTGAAAGCACAAATCAGTAAAACATCATACTCATTTAGCAATCAAAAAAATATTGCAGTAGCACCCGTTTTTAATAGCTTAATTGGAATCAAAAGCGAAACTTCTGCCCTTTTTGCAAACAATTCTCGCTGTTATTTTGATTTCTCAAGTGCTGCTATTAACTCGAATAATGAAATTGAAGTAACTGCCACTTTATCTAGTCTGCTTAAAATCAGAAAGATTGAACTTTTAAAAACCAATACAAAGCAAGGTACAATCGTAGTAAGTACATCTCCATCTATCAGCACTAATTTAGCTTTTGTAGACCCTGCGCCTAACGAAGGCTTTAACACGTATCAAATTAAAATTCAACTTGAAAATGGAACCGAAATTCTTTCCCAACCAATCGATATCATTTTTCTTAACAAAGAACAATATTTCGTTTACCCAACTATCATTAGCGAACGAAAAGAGATCAATGTTGAAAGTAAAACACCAACTGAAACTATTTTTTCATTGTTCAATTTAAGCGGTCAACTAGTTTTAGAGACCACTTTTAATGAAAGTAGTTCAACAATCGATGTTTCCCGCCTCGAAAAAGGAATATACATTTACAACATTGGTACAAAAGATAAAAGAGTTACTAACGGAAAACTCATAATTAATTCTAAAAAATAGCTAAATCATATAGTCACTTGAATTGCTAATATTTAGTAAGCAATTGATTTTTTTATTTTACACAAAAACTCATGTGAAACTCCTAAGTAACTTGATAAGTTTCTGTCATTAATACGCTGTACATGTTTTGGAAATCGAGTGATAAAATCTAAATACCGCTGCTTTGAAGTTTTACAAAGAACATCGAGTACGCGGTCTTGCATAACAATAGTGGCCTTTTCAATTAGATTAGTATGAAATAATAACAATTTCGGAACTTCAAGAAACAACTGCGCTTTGTTCTCCTTAGTCATTACTACAATTTCACAATCCTCGATAGCTTTTACACTGTATTTCGCTTTTTTATGGTGGTAAAAACTCTCCACATCGCATATCCAATTGCTTTCAAAGGCAAAAAATAGAATATTTTCTGTGCCATCTTCATGCAAATGATACATTTTCAAAATACCTTGTAATACAAAAGCTTCATATTTACTACTTGCATCTTGCACCTGTAGGTATTCATTCTTTCTGAGCTTAATAAATTTAAGTTTTTCAACAACTAAGTTCCACTCTGCATTGGTCAGTGGTATTCGTTTCTCAATATTTTGTCGGAGTAAATTATACATTATTTAGGGCTTTAATTATGTAAAAAAAAACAGAACTGTTATCGATTATTAGTAGGTTATGTAATCGATTACGTAAAAATAGCAAAATT
>CAZMHK010000106.1:0-11038 GCA_964566045.1 uncultured Flavobacterium sp. | reverse complement strand
GACTATGTAAGTAGAAATAATAATTAACGAAATAGAACTGACCATAAGTATGTAAATATATTTTTTCTTTGTCATGATTTTTCATTTTTTTAAACATCTAAGAAGTATTACTTGTAAAATTAAAGAATTATACTTCTTAGATGTTATTTATTATTTTAAGAAGATTGAAGTTGTGCAATACCGCATGTTACTGCTGCTCCAGCACCAACTACCAATGCGGCAGTTCCAAGACCAGGAATTGCTGCAATCCAGCCATAATGCACTGCTACTGCCGCTAATCCAATTCCACCTTCCGCTAATCCTAAGCCTGCACATAATCCTGAAATGGCTCCACCTCCATTAACTAATTCCATTTGTTGTTTTTCTAAAGTTTTCATGATATATCTTATGTTTAGGTTTTAATTCCAATTATTATCTCGACAATTTCCTACCGACAGAATACTTCCAGATCCAAAAGCTGCAATTGTACCAAGTGCGAATAGAGCTGTGCCTCCAGTTATAATGGTAGCCGCTAAGAGACCTGCTGTCAATCCAACTGTTGCGCTTAATCCTCCTGAACAAGTCACACCTCCACACAGACTTTCCATCTGTTTTATTTCTAATTTTTTCATAAAATATTAATTTTAAGGTTAGTAAATAAGTTTCTAACAAATTCTAGAGTTACGTGCACTTAACTTTGATTCGTAAGATTTTTCAAAACTAAAGTTTTTGTTTCAATCCATTTTACGGTTTTTATGTTAAAAAATTACGGTTTTGTGTTAAAATTCTTCTTCTAGTAAAAGCTTTAAATCTTAATACAATTGTTTAATTAATGAATTAGTGAGACGCAATTTTTTAACTAACAAACATTTAAAATGTTATTTGTCAGTATCTAAGCTATTTAAGTACGGTATAGTAATAATTTCTTAAAGAAAAATGAATTGGAGTTGTTAGTCAAGTAGGAGGTTGTGACTTAATTGTTTGTTTAAAGTAAAGAGTTCAACTCTTTCAATTGCTCCAAATAATCCCTTTGATTAGATAATCTTGGTATTTTGTGCTGTCCACCTAGTTTGCTATTGTCTTTGAGCCAATCATAAAATAAATTTTTACGGGCTACATTGATTACCAATGGGTTTAAAGTCATGTTGTTGTAGCGTTTCGCCTCGTAGTCAGAGTTGAGTGCTTGTATAGATTCGTCTAAAATTTTCTGGAATTGAGCCAAATCAGCAGGTGGATTTTTAAACTCAATCATCCACTCGTGAGCGCCTTTTTCTTTGCCTTCCATAAAAATGGGTGCTACAGTATAATCCACCACTTCGGTTTGGGTAATTTTACAAGCTTGTGCAATGGCTTGATCGGTGTTTTCAACCATTAACTCTTCACCAAAAACATTGATATGATGTTTCGTTCTGCCTGTAACTCGAATTCTATAAGGATTTAAGGACGTAAAACGCACGGTGTCACCTATCATATAGCGCCACAGACCAGAATTGGTAGTAATCACGATGGCGTAGTTTTTAAACAATTCTACATCTGCCAGTCGAATAATTTTTTGATTCGGCGTGCCAAAGGTATCCATCGGAATGAACTCATAAAAAATTCCGTAGTCCAACATCAATAACAAATCACTAGAATAATTTAAGTCTTGAATGGCAAAAAAACCTTCGGAAGCATTGTATATTTCGTAGTATTTAAAATCCTTTTTAGGAAGTATTTTTTGGTACTGCTCGCGGTACGGTTCAAAATTGACGCCACCATGAAAATAGACTTCTAAATTAGGCCAAAGCTCCAGTAAATTGCCTTTGCCGGTTTCTTCGAGCATTTTATTCATTAAAACCAACATCCAGGAAGGAACACCTGCAAAACTGGTCACATTTTCGTTTTTAGTTTCGTTGATAATAGCTGCAATCTTGGTTTCCCATTCGCTCATTAACGATGTTTTATTGCTTGGAGTGCTGCTAAACTCCGCCCAAATAGGCATGTTTTCTATCAAAATAGCCGACAAATCACCAAAAAAAGTATTCTTGTCTTCGTAAATTTGAGAACTCCCACCTAAGCGCAAACTCTTGCCTATAAACAACTCCGAATCCTCGTTATTGTTCAAATACAAACACAGCAAATCCTTACTGCCTTTGTAATGACAATCTTCTAAGGCCTCATTGCTTACGGGAATAAATTTACTCTTGGCATTGGTGGTACCGCTCGATTTAGCAAACCATTTTATAGGAGTTTCCCAAAAAACATTTTGCACTCCTTGTCGTGTTCGTTCAATAAGCGGTTGTAATTCTTCGTAGGTAGAAATTGGTACGCGCGATGTAAAAGTAGCGTACGATTTTATAGATGCAAAATCGTATTCCTTGCCCAAAATCGTGTTTTTCGAGGCTTGTATCAAGTTCATAAGCAATTCCTCCTGAACCTCGTTCGGGTATTTTAGGAACAATTCTATCTGATGAATTCTTTGCTTTAAAACCCAAGAGGCAAACGAATTAATGATGGTTAAAGGCATTTTTTTTATTTACAATTTTTAAAAGTCAAGCTCAGTTTTATAGTTTCCCATTTGAATATCGGTACACAAATACTAACTTTACAACTTTACCAAAAATAACAAAATTTGTTTAACCTAAAAACTTAAACAACAAACTTTACGAATAATGACATACGAAGGTGTACTGGCCAAAATGCAAACCGAAATGGGCGCTCCCATTCAATACTATATCGTTTTTGAAAATAGTTTTTTAAACGTCAATCAGTTTTTAAACAAAAATTTTTCGATACAATTTGTAGGCTACCAATGTCTCAATTGCAACAAAAAGAAAAAGATTTTCCGTCAAGGTTTCTGTTACGATTGCTTTTATTCAAGTCCAGCTGTGGGCGATTGGATCATGAAACCCGAACTCAGCACCGCACATCTTGGTATTGCTGATCGTGATTTGGCTTACGAACAAAAAGTGCAATTGCAGCCGCACATTGTCTACTTGGCTTTGTCGAGCGAGGTCAAAGTAGGAGTAACACGCAAAACGCAAGTCCCAACCCGATGGATTGATCAAGGCGCCAACCAAGCCATTTCAATTGTTGAGGTTCCCAATCGCTATCTTGCCGGTATCACCGAGGTCGCTTTAAAAAAACATTACGCAGACAAAACCAATTGGCGCAAAATGTTAACCAACACGATTGAGCCAGTCGATTTGGTGGCAGAACGCTTAAAATTGGAACACTTAATTCCATCCGAAGTTCAGGAGTATTTTTACAATCAAAACAACGATTTGTACGAAATGAATTATCCTGTTTTGCAGTATCCCGCGAAGGTAAATAGCTTGAATCTTGACAAAACGCCGCAGTTCGAAGGCAAATTAACAGGCGTAAAAGGACAATATTTGCTTTTTGATGACGGCACCGTTTTTAATGTTCGCGGCTCGGAAGGCTATGTGGTATCCATCACCGTTTAAAACAGTTGGGCGTACCCTTTTTTAAAATAGAAAAAATTTTAAAAAAGGTCAGGCTGTTCGCTGTATCTTTTATTCCGCTGCGCTGCATAAAAGGATGCCGCTGCCATCCTTAACGCAACACAATATACAATACACGTTTTGTCTTTCAATAACAAAACAGCACTATATTTCATAAAAAAAGAGGAATTTCAATAGGTTTGAAATTCCTCTTTTTTATTGTACTTCTACCTAGTTTACTTTTGTGGTATCAGCTGGCTTCTTTTTCTTTTTAAACAAACCGTTCAATAAATCAGTAGCTTTGGCTTTTACTTCTTCTTTTGTAGCTGGTTTGGCAGGTGCAGCTGTTTTTGTGGTGTCACCTGGTTTTTTGTTTTTATTGATATAATCAGTTATCGCTGAGGTTCCTTTTTTTACCAAACGGTCTTTTTGTTGTTTCACCAACTGATTTGTCAATTGTGTCAGCGCCGTTTTGATGTCGGTTGTTATTTTTGGATTACTAAAATTACCACCCAAAATTGCATTGATAGGTACGTTTTCGATTTTAGCAGCTTCGGCAGGAGTTAATTTCGCTAATAAGGCATTCGCTTCGTTACCCAAATATTTGGCAGGAACATCAAATTTTAGGTTGTAACTCATGCTTTGATCAAAACCGTGTGTTCCGCCAATTGTCGCTTTAATATCTTTGTATTTAATGTCAAATGGTTTGATATTTACTTTACCATCTTTGAACGTGATTGCTGCTTTGATGTCATTCAAATTAATTTTGTTTACATCTATAAACTTGATATTCGACCCAATAGCTTTCAATAAAGTCGAGTTTTTTTCATTGACAGTAGTTGATAACAGTTGACCTAATAAATCACCGGTCAAAGTTTTTAAGTCAGGCGTAAACTCGGTTGCATCTAAATTACCGTTAAGTTTAATATTCGAATTCAAACGTCCGTTAATGATTCCTGCAATTGGAGCAATTTTCTTCAGCATGTCCAATTGCGTAAATGACTGCGCAATATCAACTTGATTTAACTTTAAATCCATATTAAATACAGGTACTTTCCCTTTTGTAGAGACCGCTCCATTTACTCCAATCGATCCACCAAAAATAGAAGTTTTCACATTTTCTAGTGTTACCTTTTGGTCTCTCACAATTAACTTTCCTGCTACATTTTTTAGTTTTAGGTTGTCATACAATACCGTATTGGCTTTTGCGCTAAGCGTACAGTTTAAGAAAGCGGGGATTTTCATAGCCTCGGCTTTTTTTCCAGCAGTATTATCTTTGGCAGGTTCTTCGGTAGTCATGAAATCGTCAACCGCCAATTGATTTGACGACATGAAAAAGTTTCCTTTCAACTCCTGATTTCTAAAAATAAAACCATAAAAGTTTTCCAGAATTCCACTTACGCTAATATCACTTTTTCCAGTTGTGGCATTTAATTGTTTCAAATTAACTTGGCTTGGGTTAAACTGTACTACCGCCGTACTAATGTTTATGGTTTTGCCATTTTCATCAGCATATTTAAAGCCAGACAAGCTCATGGTGCCCGCATTATTTATCTTTTCATATTCACTTTTTTCAACACTTTGCATGTCAAACTTTGTGGTAACATCGGCTTTTAAAATCCCAGATAATGGTTTGTCAAGTTGGATAGGGTAGGCTTTTGATAGGTTTGCTAAATTGATAGTTCCTTTTAAAGCGGCATCTACTATTGCGTTTTGGGTGATGTTTTTAATGTTTGCTTTGGCATTAAATACATCTTGATCAATTTGAAACGAGAGTTTATCTAAGTTCACATAAGTGTCATTAAGAATTCCGGTTTCATTGATGATTTTAGTGTCAATAACAATTTTTTCAACAGTTTTAGGCAAGTTCGGGTATTTAAAAGAAGCATTGTTAGAGGCAATGGCAATATTAAATTTTGGTACGCTGGTATCAGAGTATAATCCTTTTGCAAAACCAACAATGGTAAAATCACCTGTGGTTTGTACATTGTCTAAACTAGCCGCATAGGCAGCTGGTATTACTCCCAAAAAGTTTTTAAATGATGAAGTTGGTGTTTTAAATTTCAAGTCGTATTCTTGTCCTGCATCAGCAATTTGTATAAAGCCATCAAATTCTAATGGAAGTTGATTAATTAACGCCTTGTTTTCTTTAAAGCTGTATTTGCTGTTTTTTAAATCGATTCCAAGAACGGCATCAAGTGTTAATGCTACTTGATTCATATAATTGACTTTATCCAGATTCAAGCTCACTTTAGCTGTGGTTTTGGTTGTTAAGTCTAGTTTTTCAGCTGCAAAATCACCTGTGCCTTCGTGATTCAAGCTATCGATAACCATTTTAATTTTTGAACTTTCGTCAAAATAACGAAACTGAAAATTTTCAATTTTGTATTCTTGAATTTTTAAAGCTAGCGGACTACTTGTTGAAGCTTCTTCTTTTTTGGAATCTTTAAGCGCAATATCAAAGTTTCCAACACCATCTTTGTTAAAAATAATGTTGATTAATCCGTCTTTTGAACTCACTCCATCAATAGCAATAGCTTCTTTTTTATCTTTAAAAAGTTCTTTAATTGACATTTTAAGGTTGACTTCGCCAAGTGAAACCAAAGTGTCTCCTGCGAAAGGCGCTTTATTAATGATAACTAGTTTTTCCAGCGTTACATTAGCATTCGGAAAGTTTTTAAATAAACTTAAATCGGCATCGGCAAAGGATACCGTGGCGTCAACTTTTGCATTAATGGCATCGGTAATTTTTGCTTTTATTTGATCTTTAAATAAAAAGGGTGCTGCAAATAATGTTGCTACTAGTAGTAAAAGTACTATACCGACTATTTTTAAAATTTTCTTTCCCATGTGATGTTGTTTATTTTGAATTGCTTACCAACTACTTTATTATACAAAAATACTGGATTTTGACTTTCTTTCTTTCTATTGTTTGCATAAAAGCTTACACAATTTAAAGAAAAACCCGCTAAAGTGAGGACAATAGCGGGTTTTAAAGTATTTTCAATCGTGATTTATTATTTCATTTTGATTGCAAACGGAAGCATGGCTTGCACGCCTTGTCTGGCTTGAAGCTTTTTGATTTCGTTCAACATGCGATAGTTTTCTTCTCCAATTTCCTCTTTAATAAGACGCTCTTTTGATTGTGCAAAAGGGAATCCTGCTAGTAAATCATCGAAGTTTTTATCGTATTCTGGATAATTTTGAGTTCGGTACTCTTTTATTTTTGCTAACGAAGCCGCTTTTGCAATAGCGTCATCCAAACCACCAATTTTGTCTACAAGACCAATTTTTAGTGCTTCGGCGCCAGTCCAAACGCGTCCTTGTGCAATGTTGTCAACTTGTGCAAAAGACATTTTTCGGCCTTGAGCTACTCGAGTCACAAAAGTTTTGTAAATGTGCTCCACACCTTCAAGCGTTACGGCTTTGAAATTTTCATCCAATGGTACAAACGGACTATAATCTGCAGCGTTTGAATGGGTTTTTACTTGTTCTGTATGGATGCCAATTTTTGTTGCAAGTGTTGTAAAGTTAGGTAACACCCCAAATACACCAATTGATCCTGTGATGGTACTTTCTTCAGCAAAAATAGTGTTTGCATTACAAGCAATGTAGTAGCCGCCTGATGCCGCATAATTACCCATAGACACTACTATTGGTTTTACTTTTTTAGTCAACTCAATTTCTCTCCAAATCAAATCAGAAGTTAAGGCGCTTCCACCCGGGCTGTCAATACGCAAAACAATTGCTTTTACGTCTTTATTAGTTCTAGCTTCTTGCAAAGATCGGCGCATGGAACCTTCTCCAATTACAGTTACATCTCCTTCGCCGCCCATAATTTCACCTTGCGCATAAATAATGGCAATTTCGTTTGTAGCGCTGTTTACGCTTGCAGTCGTTGCTGTTTTTTGGGCATAATCAAGTATCGAAACACTGTTGTAATCCTCGTCTTTATCGACTTTTAATGCTTTTTTAATGGCATCATGGTATACATCCTCGTACGCAATTACGTCAATTAGTTTTTGAGCCTTTGCCATTTCTGGCGTACGACCTAAAAGACCAGTAGCAATTTCATTCAATTTTGCTACACTTAAATTTCTGCTTTTTGCGATGTCTTTTATCATTGAATTCCAAACAGAGGTCAATAATGCAGTAGTTTGCTCCCTATTGGCCTCGCTCATTTGGTTTTCTAAGAAAGGTTCAACGGCACTTTTGTATTTTCCATGACGAATAACTTCCATCTTTAAACCTGATTTTTCTTGAAAATCTTTAAAAAACATAATCTCTGACGACAATCCTTTAAAATCCATTTCGCCTACGGGATTCAAGTAAACGGTATTAGCAACCGAATTCAAGTAGTATTCTTTTTGTGAGTAGGTATTGCCGTAGGCCATTACAAATTTACCAGATTGTTTAAAGCTTTCTAACGCATCGCGCAAGGCTTTAGTTTGAGCCATTCCTAAATACGAATTGTTGTTTAAAATAGAAATACCTTTGATATCATCATCCGTTTTTGCAGCTTCGATAGAATTAATAATGTCAATAACACCTATTTTTTCGTTTTCTGAAAAAGCAGTAACCCAAGGATCATTGTATTTACCAGCATAATCATTTTGAACGTTTTCCAGATTCAATTCAATAACTGAATTATTATCTACCACAACGCCATCAGATTCACCACCAAAAATGGTTCCTATTAAAACGATTCCAAAAAAGAATAACATAAAAAAGACAAATATCCCAATGACAGTTGCCAGTACATTTCCTAAAAATCTCATATAATTTATTTTTTGTATCAGTCGCAAAATTCTTGAAATGTTACAGAAAAGTTTTTCGGGCTTTCAAAAATCAAGCAAATAAAAGTGGGCGCAAATATATTCCGAATTCTAAAATTCTTTTAGTTAATTTGCATCAATTATGAAATCACAGCATCAAGTTATTCTATCCATAGGCAGTAATCAAGGCGATCGCTTGGCTACAATTGAGCAGAGTCTTCAACTGATTCATCAACAAGTGGGCACTATTTTGCGTGTTTCTAGATTGTATCAAACACCTGCATGGGGTTTTGAGAGCGATGATTTTTATAATTGCGCTGTCGTGATTCATACTTATAGCAGCGCCCATAAAGTTTTAACTCAGGTTTTAAAAATTGAGAAACAACTGGGTAGGTCTCGTAACAGCACAGCAGGCTATGCTGCCCGAACTATTGATATCGATATTATTGCTTTTGATAACGAAGTAATCCAGTCTGAAAAATTAAAAGTCCCTCATCCTTTAATGCAAGATCGCAATTTTGTACTACTGCCTTTACAAGACTTACAATTAGACTGGGAGCATCCCGTTTTGGGTAAGACAATAACCCAAATGGTATCTTTGTCAACAGATTTAAGCCCTTGTACTGTGGTTCAAAATATGACACAACCTTTGCAAAGCATTCCGCTTGAACGCTACAATTATGTTGCTTTTGAAGGAAATATTGGAGCCGGTAAAACGACATTGGCAACCAAAATTGCAGAGGACTTCAACGCGAAAACAGTTTTGGAGCGTTTTGCAGATAACCCCTTCTTACCTAAATTCTACAAAGATCAAAATCGGTATGCGTTTCCGCTAGAGATGTCATTCCTTGCGGATAGGTACCAACAATTATCCGATGATTTGGCGCAATTTGATTTGTTCAAAGATTTTTTGGTAGCTGATTATCATATTTTTAAATCCTTGATTTTTGCTAAAATCACCTTGGCAGAAGACGAATACCGCTTGTATCGCAATCTTTTTGATATCATTTACAAAGAAATGCCAAAACCTGATTTATATGTGTATTTGTATCAAAACTCAGAACGCTTGTTGCAAAACATCAAGAAAAGAGGCCGTAGCTATGAGCAAAAAATTCCAGCTGATTATTTAGATAAAATCAACAGTGGTTATTTGGATTATATCAAATCACAAACCGACTTAAATGTATTAATCATCGATGTTTCGGATCGCGATTTTGTAAAAAATCAAGAAGATTATCTTTATATCCTTGATAAAATAAAAGAAAAGCTACCTTCGTAACTGCTTGAACAAATCCCAAATTACAATTCCGGCACTCACTGCGATGTTTAAGGAATGTTTGGTGCCCAATTGCGGAATTTCTATCGATCCATCACATAACGCAACAGCTTCTTGCGAAACTCCGTGTACTTCATTTCCAAATACAATTGCGTATCGCGTATTTGGTATGGCTTTAAAATCATCAAGTAAAACAGCACTTTCTACTTGTTCAATGGCAAGTGTGGTGATATTGTCATTTTTAAGTTTTGTAATCACCTCAAGAACGTTGTCGCAATGTTCCCATTCAACGGTCTCGGTTGCACCCAATGCCGTTTTATGTATTTCTTTGTTTGGTGGCGTTGCTGTAATGCCACAGAGATAAATTTTTTCGATTAAAAACGCATCCGAAGTTCGAAAAACAGAGCCGATGTTGTGTAAACTTCGCACATCGTCAAGCACTACAATAAGTGGGGTTTTCTCTGATTCTTTAAAATCAGCAATCGATTTTCGATCTAATTCGCTATTTTCTAGCTTTCTCATGTCTTGTTATTTTGTCAAAAAAAAAAGCTTCCAATTGGTTATGGAAGCTTTTAGTGTATGTTTGGTGTTCCTTAGCTTTTTGCAGGCTCAAGTGGCAATACGTTTCCTTTGATAGTTAAAATTTTAGTAGGTGTTACTGCATTGGTTGTCAAAGTAATAGTCTTTGTAAAAGCTTGACCAGCTCTTTTAGTATCGTATTGTACACCAATAACTCCTTTTGCACCTGGAGCGATAGGTTGTTTTGGATATGTTGGTACTGTACATCCGCATGAACCTTGAGCATTTGTAATGATTAACGGCTTGTTACCATTGTTTGTAAAAACAAATTCTCTTCTTCCGTCAGAGTTAGCTGCAATCGTTCCGTAATCAATAGTTTCTGTAACAAAAACCATCCCAGCGCCATTTACTTTCGTGCTTGCGATTTTTGTGTTTTTTGGCTTTAATTTTTTCGAAGTCTCTTGAGCATTAGAAGTGGTAACTCCTAAAGTAACAAGTAAAGCGAGAGCTAGTATCTTTTTCATTTGTTTAAGTATTAGTTATAATACGCAAATTTATACTTTTTTTCGTTTTATCGACCTAATTTTTTCTTAAATCGCTTGTTTAATTTTTTTGAATGCCGTCATTTTTGGTCAAAAAACTATAAATTCGCCATGAAATATAATTCTAAAAATAAAACACATTGGCCTCTAAAGATAAAGCAGTTAAGGAAACACCGTTGATGAAACAATACAATGAAATCAAAAGAAAGTATCCTGATGCTTGTTTATTGTTTCGTGTAGGCGATTTTTATGAAACCTTTGGAGAAGATGCTGTTCGTGCCTCGAAAATTTTAGGAATTGTTTTAACTAAACGAGGAGCAGGGTCTGAAGGAGAAACTGCTTTGGCCGGATTTCCGCACCATTCTTTAAATACGTATTTGCCTAAGTTGGTCAAAGCGGGACTAAGAGTTGCTATTTGCGATCAGCTCGAAGATCCTAAAATGACCAAAACGATCGTGAAACGAGGCGTAACCGAATTGGTAACGCCAGGAGTTTCGCTCAATG
>CAZMHK010000105.1:0-11211 GCA_964566045.1 uncultured Flavobacterium sp. | reverse complement strand
AATTCAAGTAAAAATTATTACTGGAGATAATGCTGAAACTACCGCATCGATTGCCAAGCAAATTGGTTTTATAGGATATGAAAAAAGTATTTCGGGCGACGAATTAATGCAATTGTCAACAAAAGAACTCAAAAAACAAGTTTCCGAAATCAATTTGTTCACTCGAATGTTTCCCGAGGCTAAACTAAAAATCATCAACGCTCTTAAATCAAATAAAGAAATTGTAGCCATGACTGGGGACGGTGTTAACGACGGACCTGCTTTAAAAGCGGCTCACATCGGTATTGCAATGGGTAAAAAAGGCACCGAAATCGCCAAGCAAGCCGCTTCACTTATATTGATAAACGACGACTTAGCAAAAATGGTAGCTGCAATTGCAATGGGCAGAAAGATATTTGCTAACCTAAAAAAAGCAATACAATTTATCATCTCCATTCATATTCCAATAATCCTTACCGTATTTATCCCTTTGGCATTAGGCTGGGTGTATCCTAATATTTTCTCTCCTATTCATATCATTTTTTTAGAATTAGTAATGGGACCAACCTGCTCTATTGTTTATGAAAATGAACCTATGGAAAAGAATACAATGTCACAAAAACCGAGACCATTTACAACAACCTTCTTTAGCTGGAAAGAACTTTCTACCAGCATCGTTCAAGGATTAATTATAACTTTAGGATCGTTATCAGTATATCAATTTTCGGTAAACCAATCGTATAATGAAAACGTAACTCGAACAATGGTTTTCTTGGTGTTGATTACTTCAAATATATTTTTAACCTTAATTAACCGCTCGTTTTATTATTCCATTTTTACCACCTTACGATATAAGAACAATTTGGTTTTCATTATTGTTGGTCTTACCATTGCGCTTACCGCCTTGATTCTATATTTAAAACCACTTACTCAATTTTTTCAATTACAACATCTCAATTTAAAACAATTATCTATTGCTATTGGAGTTGGAGCTATTTCTGTTTTATGGTATGAATTGGTCAAAGTCTGGAAGAGACGCTCGCAATAAAACAAGCAATTTCAATCAAATTAATGTCATTTAATATGTCAAATGGCCACTTGAAGATACAATTACTCGCTGTTTTAAACACTTGAGGGCGCATAAGTGCGAATTCTGTAAAAATTAGAAAAATTAGTGTAACAACTTTTCACGCTACCGGTCGCATCTTTGTACTATCAATAACATTAAAAACAAACAAAATGAAAAATACGAAAAAAACACTTTACGCAGCAGTAGTAACTGGTTTATTGGCTTTCACAGGAGTTCAAGCACAAGAAAAAACAGCAGCCTTTGGTTTTAAAGGAGGTTTAAACTTTTCTAATTTGTACACTGACACTGTAGACGACAACAATGTACTTACTGGTTTCAATGCAGGTTTGTATGCAAAATTACCAATTACAAATAGTATCGCTATTCAGCCAGAGGTCAACTTTACAACAAAAGGTGCTGAGTTAACTTATAATTCTTTCGGAGTTAATGGTACAGCTAAATTCAACACCAATTATATTGAAGTGCCTGTATTATTAGTTGCTAATTTGACTGAAAACTTCAACATTCACGCTGGTCCTTACGCTGCATACATGGTTAGTGGGAAAACAACTAACGATTCTAATTTAGGATCTTCTGAGAGAACATTAGATACAAATGATTTTAACAAGTTCGACGCTGGTATAGCGGCAGGTGTTGGAATCGATCTTGATGCGGTAAATTTTGGAGTTCGTTACAGCTACGGTTTAACCAAAATTGGTAAAGAAGGAGAATTTCTTTCTTCAGATGCTAAAAACAGTGTTCTTAGTGCCTATATTGGTTTAAGACTTAACTAATTATTAAATAAGCCGTTGGGTGTATTTGAGGGTAAACTTTTTTTAAAAGAACATTTTAACCCTACTAAATACAGCCAACGGTTCTTTAAAACTAACCATTAAAAAATCAAAATCATGAACAATCTTCTTTACACCATCGCAGTTATCTTAGTTATTTTATGGGCAATTGGCTTTTTTGCTTACAGTCTAGGATCAATCATTCACTTACTTTTAGTTATTGCCGTAATTGCAGTCGTATTTAGACTTATTTCAGGAAAAAGTATTTAATATTTAATAAATGCTATAACTTCAAAGTTCAGCCTTGTTGATTAAAAATTAAGTTTATTCCTGAGTAAACAGAGATGTAAATGCCAGAAACTAAATCAATATAAAAACAAATTATTATGAAAGCAGATAAAGTAGTATTAGGAATTTTAGGAGGAGTTGCCGTTGGAGCACTATTAGGAGTATTATTTGCACCTGAAAAAGGAAGCAAAACCAGAAAAAAAATAGCTGATAAAAGCGCTGATTATGCCGAAGAATTGAAAAGCCAAATTGATGCTTTGATTGGAACTATTCAAAAAAAATACGATGCCGCCACCGAGGAGGGAAAAGATTTGGTTGTAGAAGCAACTGCTGAATTGAATAAGGTTGCCAAAAAACTTTAATCATAGTTAATAGCAGCTTTGGACTGCTAAACCTCATAACATAATTCTAGCACCATGGAACAAACTACACCCACAATAGAAACTCTATTTGAAAAAGCAGAGGCTTACACTAAAACTTCAATTGAATTAGCCAAATTGCAAGCCATTGACAAAGCTGCCGATTTATCCTCGTCATTGTTATCTCGTATGATGATTGGTGGCGTTCTTGGTATGTTCTTGTTGCTGGTAAATATTGGCCTTTCATTCTTTATTGGTGATCTTGTGGGCAAGATTCATCACGGTTTTTTTATTGTTGCAGTGTTCTACTTGCTTATTGCTGTTTTATTATTTGTATTCAAAGAAAAATGGATCAAAACGCCAATTAGCAACTTGATTATAGTAAAAATGCTAAAAACTAAAACATTATGAATCACAATAATCCCTCAGAAGCCTTAGACCAAGCAATTATTTTACTCAAACAGAAACAAGAGTTGGAGTTATTGGAACTAAAAAATCAATATCACGAAACCTACAGCCATTATAAACCGATTAATATCCTAAAAAGAACCTTTGGCGAAGTCCGTCAATCGTCTGAAGTAAAAAATGATATTTTGAGTAGCGTTATAGGTCTAGTTACTGGTTATGCAACAAGAAAAGCGGTAGTAGGTAGCACCCACAATCCCATTAAAAAAGTCTTCGGTACTTTACTTCAAATGGCTGTAACAGCTTTTGTACAAAAAAAAGCTGCCAATTATAACGAGCAGCGCAGCAACGAGAATGTGTAAATCTTTACTAAATTAATTGAGACAAGTAATACTAGAACGTAAACGAGTAAAAATAATCTTCAAAACAAGATTATTTTTCGATTGAATGCAGAAAAGAAAAACGTTCCTACTATTAAAAAATACTACTAAGCAGCAACGCATAAGTTTATTTACCTAAATTCACGAATAGTTTGGTTAAAATTATTTAAATTTGGTATCCACACTATCAATTATTCTCGATATGCATAGCAACGAACAACTTATAGCTAAATTTTACAGTGCTTTGGTTAAAGGCGATATAACAACAATGAAAACTTGTTATGATCCAAATGTAGAGTTCAGAGATCCCGTATTTGGAGTGTTACAAGCTTCAGAAGTATTTGCCATGTGGGAAATGCTGATAAAAAAGAGCAAAGGCAATTTGAAAATTGATTTGAGTAATGTTTTAGCCAATGAATACCTGGGAAAAGCGCAGTGGACAGCTACTTATCCTTTTAGTGCTACCAATGCTACTGTTGTAAACCGCATTCAAGCCCAATTTCATTTTAAAAACGGTTTAATCATTAAACATATAGATGATTTTGACCTTTACAAATGGTCGAAACAAGCATTTGGCATAAAAGGTGCTTTATTGGGTTGGACCGGCTTTTTTCAGAATAAAATTCAACAGGGAGCCAAAAATTCTTTGCAAAACTATATACAAAAACGGAGCTCATAAAGCCCCGTTTTTTTATGCGTTTAAAAACTTCTATTCTTAGTTACTTTTCAAAGTAGCAAAATCAAAAGACCATCCCAAATCCTTTTTATACCAAAGTTGTCCTGCCATTACTTGTAGCGGACTATCGAAATTATTGGTGTACAAAGCACCAGTTCCTAATCCTTGCGGAAGCGGACTGTTTTGCAAATACGTCCATTGAGCAATTGCGTTTAGGCCAATATTACTTTCTAAAGCTGAGGTAATCCACCAACCTATTTGATGTTTATCTGCTAAGTCAATCCACTCTTGAGTACCTCGAAAACCACCCACAAAACTAGGTTTCAAAATGATGTACTGAGGCTTAATTTTTTGTAATAATTCTTCTTTATCCGTTGTAGAATAAACTCCAATTAATTCTTCATCTAATGCAATAGGAAAAGGAGTGTTTTTACACAACTCTGCCATACTGTCAGTTTGATTTTTAGCAATGGGTTGTTCAATACTATGTAATTCAAATTCAGATAATTGTGTTAATTTATCTAAAGCATCATTTTTATCAAAAGCACCGTTAGCATCGACTCTAAGTTCTACTTGATCAGCAGTAAAATGAGCACGAATATAACGCAATAATGACAATTCTTTTTCAAATTCGATGGCTCCAATTTTGAGTTTTACACATCTAAAACCATCTGCTAATTTCTCTTCAATTTGCTCTTTCATGTAAGCTTCCTCGCCCATCCAAATTAAACCATTAATATCCATGGCTTGAGCTCCGTTTGTAAAATCAGAAGGAAACAACTCGAACGGATTCGCACTTGCTAAAGATTGAAAAGCCATTTCAACGCCAAATTGAATTGACGGAAACTCTATCAAAGCATCCCAAAGCGCTGTTATTCCCAAATTAATATTCTCGCAAGTCCATTGCAAACGTTGCTCGTAATCCGGACGATCATCCGCGCTTAGGCCACGCAAAATACCGCACTCGCCTATTCCCTTTTTTCCGTTGTTCTCAATGATAATAAACCAAGTTTCTTTCTCTGTCAAAACACCACGAGAGGTACCTGACGGGCGCTTGAACTCGAGCATGTATTTATGATAAGTTGCTTTCACGATATTGTTTTTTAGAACTTGTTTTGTTAACGAAGTAATTTCAAAATACGATCAAAATCTGCTGATTGAATTCCTGCTTTTGCGAAAGCAGCAAAATCAAGCTCCGTTTGTTTTAGCCAACTAGCTTGTGCCGTTACATTCTGATTTTGATACGTTTTATGTATTTTTTTTGCTGCTGAAAAATTATCATTCAACAAATAGGCATGTGCCAAATTGAGCTGAATTAGCAATTCAGATGGGTCTTTTTGAGCTCCTTCTTCTAAATACTTAATTGCTTTTCCGTATTGTTTGGTCATGAGGTAATTGCGACCTAATGCATTATAATCTATAGCTGTTGCTTGACCATCATTTACGACAGTTAGCAATTGCGTAATCGCTTCGGCTGGTTTGCCTTGCTTGGCTAAGGTGGTGGCTTGCGTGCGTAAATCAGCATAAATTGATTGTGACAAACTCGTTTCGCCAAAACAACTGTTACCAAAATCTTTGAATGCTTTAGACTGTTCTGCAGGCAGTAATTTTGTAAATTCCTTGGCCTTGTATTTATTTTGAATCTTATCTAAAATACAAACACAAAAATCATCCGAATTTGACATCTTTTTAGCCAAATTAGAGGTCTTGCATTGTTCAATTATTGCTTTTCGGTTATCGACTGTCCAACCGCGACTCAATTTTGCATCAACCCACGGCACTACTTCTAAAATGATTTTTTGACTCATGATCCAATTTTTGCTTTCAAAAGCAAACCATAAGTTACCGGAGTTTTGTTGCAAACAAAGACTCTTATCAGCAGATAGTAATTGCGCATCTTTACTAACGGCTTTACTTTGCTCGAAGCAAGCAGTAGTTGCCGTTCCGTCTTTTACATATTGTTGTGCAGCACTTGCTGAGGTAAAAACGGCGTATTTGCAGGTATCGTCACCCGATATTTTAGAAAGTAAAAAAACCGCTCCTGCTGAACCTTGACTTATTCCGGTAGGATCAGGAATAGCTTTGAGAACAGATACCAAACTGCTCGCCATTTGCTGGTTTTTATCTAGCAAGGTAATGCGAAACAAAATTTCGGTAGTGCCTTCTGGTAAATCTTGAGTTTTAACTAGCATTCGGTCACGTGCCGAAACTTGAATTTCTTGTGCGGTGGCACGCGCTTTATCCCAATAGCCTTCTTTTTGAGCGAAAAGACCTGAAGTAAGCAACAGCGCGAAGTAAATAAAAAAAATTTTTTTTTGTAACATAATAAGATAGTTAACTCTGAAATCGATTGGTCTAGAAAGAAACGTTCGTCTAATTCTAAACGCTCGTCCTAGCCCTGATAGTAGTGGAAATCCTTTTATAAAATGGCCAGCCTGTTAAGGCCAGCCATTTTGTAAAAGATTGTAACGAATAGCAGGAAAAAGCTCCTAAACCATTTATAAATCGATAGATGCTCCTATTTCTAGCAGCATTAAATCTTTTCCTTTGTTGAAAAATTTACGGATTGCCTCTTCCTTATTGATTTCGATATATCCGAAAGTGTCAAAATGGTAGCCTAAAACCTTATCACATTCTACAAAATCTGATGCGAGGATAGCATCTTCAACATCCATGGTAAAATTATCCCCAATTGGAAGAATAGCTAAGTCTAATTTGGTGCGCATTGGAATAAGTTTCATATCCATTGTCAAGGCCGTATCGCCTGCAATGTAGATGTTTTTGTGCTCGCTCTCAATAACAAAACCTCCGGGATTTCCGCCAGCGGCTCCGTCAGGAAATGAACTTGAATGCACAGCATTAACGTATTTCACTTTTCCGAAATCGAAATTCCAGCTTCCGCCGTGATTCATCGGGTGAGCCTGAAAACCTTTGGCGCTGTAATAATCGGTAATTTCAGCATTGGATACAATTACGGCATTCGTTCTTTTGGCGATAGCCTCAACATCAGCAATGTGATCGCCGTGTGCGTGCGTAAGTAAAATATAATCAGCAGCCAACTCGTTTACATTGATATGCGCCGCTTTTGGGTTTGGAGAAATAAAAGGATCTACTAAAATGTTTTTGCCACCTACCTCGATACCTAGTGAAGCGTGACCATAAAATGTAATTTTCATAAGAATTGAATTAAAGGTTTGTGTGTATTAACGAAAAAATATAGACGATAGTTGTAAAATAAAACTCTTTTTTGGGTTAAAATAAACTTAACGACCGCCTAAAAACAGGTTCACAATTATATCCTGAATAAGCGACACCATGCACAACGCCAAAAGCAAAGACAGCGCGAAAGTACTTAATGCTAATTTTTTTAATTCGGGATCGAATTCTTTTGGATTTTGATTGGCTTGTACAGTTTTTAAATGTTTGATTAACGGAATATAAGCCAAAACAAAAAGGTATTGATCGAGGCGATATTCGCTTAAAATAGCAAAAATTAAAACCAAAACCATTGCTGTAATTACCAGGAAATAATGGTATTTTTTAGCTTTAGGACCACCCATTTGCACTACCATGGTATTTTTATTTGATTTTCTGTCTGAAGCTTCATCGCGCATGTTGTTCAAATTAAGAACTCCGGTACTTAATAATCCGATAGCGGCAGCAGGAAGAAATAAATCGAAATCAAGTTGTTTGGCATATAAAAAATTAACTCCCAAAGTACTCACCAAACCAAAGAAAACAAATACAAAAATATCCCCAAAACCTCGGTAACCATAAGCAGTTTTTCCTACCGTGTAGCGAATGGCCGAAACGATTGCAAGAATTCCCAAAACCAAATAGAAAAGTGAAAACCAAAGATTTGTGTCTTTGAAAGAAACATAAATTAAGGCTACTGCCGAAAACAAGGTTAATACCGAAGTTATAATAATGGCTTGCTTCATGGCTTGCGCACTGATAGCGCCACTTTGAATGGCACGCATTGGTCCCACACGATCGGAATTATCAGTTCCTTTTACACCATCGCCATAATCATTAGCAAAGTTAGAGAGCACTTGCAAGCCCAAAGTTGTTAATAAAGCAAGGCCAAAAATAGACCAGCTAAAAACTTCTGTAGGTGTTTCGATTGTATTTGTTGGTCGCAACGCGTACATACTACCCACGATGATTCCGGATACAGATAAAGGTAGGGTTCGTAAACGTGCGGCTTCAATCCACTGCTTCATACTATTTTTATTTTTTTAGATTCTTTTTTCCTGACAATTGTATGTACAAATGTACGGCATAAAAGAACGATATGCACTGTTTTTTACATCCAATTGCTATTGGAAGTTTCTAATTCGTACAACCATCGATTGATGTGTTCTTTCAGCACGGTATAATTGGCCAATTGAAATGAAATATTCCCTCCTGCTGTATGCAAAACAACTGAACCTATATCCGCTTTTTTGTGCCAAAACAGCTGTGAAGTGGTAATAGCTTGAATTTTTTGAGGCAAAATAATTGCTTCGCTAACATCCCAAGCGCCTGACTTTTTGATGATGAATTCTGGATGAATGTACAAGCGATAATTTTTGAACTTAAAATACTGCAAAACAATCATCAGGACAATATAAAAGGGAACCCAACCTAAATACTCCATTATCTCAGGGAAAAAAGTATTTGCCAACCCAAAAAACAAAGCCACAGGAATAACTACAGCTATAAAAAGTGCAAAAACCAACTTTCGGTAATTTGGAGTCAATTCGATTCCTTTTTCAGGTAGTTTAGAAAACAACAACTTTAAAATAGCGTCGCGCTCTGCAGGATCACAACCCGGAATTTCAATTGCTGATTTGCGTTGTTCTTCGGCGCCGCCCGTTGCTTGTTTAATTCTAATATCCAAAATATCCCACTTACGTTGAAAGTAATTCTGCGTTACAGTAGTAATTTGTACTTTCTCTGGCTTTACAATCGTGCTTTTAGAGTTTAAAAGGCCGTATGATAAAAGTAAAGAACCTTTTTGTTTGGCAATATTAAAATTAAAAAACTGCACAAAAACCCGAATAATATTTAGTACCAAAACAGCAACAAGTACCATAAAAAAACCCATGACAATGGCTGTTAATCCTTGCGAAGAATCAAAATAAGACCCAAAATCCTGCTCATAGCCGGTTTCTTGATCGGATAATTTTGAAAGACTCTCGAAAACAGTACTGAAAAACAAAACTATCAACGCAATAGTACGCTGGTAGTTCGATGTAATTCCGACTTTTAACAAGCTAAAAAAACTAATTTTTATAAAAGGAGTTATCGTTGTGTTGCTTTCAAATTCTACTGCTGTACCATGTTCATTTTGACCTAAATTTCGTTCTTTGCCTTCATTTTCAAGTAAGCATGCTTTTAAATCTAAAGCCAATTGCTGCGAAATAGCCTTGATGTTTCCCTCTTTTTTGTTGCTACCAGCAGTATCAACTTGCAATTCATAAACCCCAATTATTTTTTGAACAAACGACTGGTTGATGTTTACTTGCTGAATTTTATTGAGTTGGATTGCAGTTTTAGTTTTATTTAAAATTCCTTCGTTGATAATGAATTCTTGATTTTCTTCATCCAAATAAAAAGTAAAGTTTCTGTATTTTAAGTACGAAATGAGAGCGGTTAGCACTAAAAAAAGCCCAATCACTCCAAAAATATATCCTAAATAAAAATCTTTTAACTTAAAAAAGTAAATCAAAAAAATAGGCCAAAAGGCTCGTGCGTATTGTTGTAATGTATAAAAAAACAAAACCCAAATACCAACGGCTGACTGCCTTTGCGGCTGACTAAAATCAGTGCGCATTATAATTGTTTTTGAATTTTACCCATCAATAATTGTTTGATATTTTCGGCTTGCTCTTTTTCGATACCCGGAATTTCAATGTCGCTTGCGCTACCGCCTGCTGTAAAAACCTGAACCTTTGCCAATCCTAAAAATCGTGAAACAAACCCTTCATGTAAGGCCACATGCTGCACTCTATTATAAGGAATTACGATAGTATTCGTAGCAATAATTCCAGAACGGTACACCACATCATGCTCACGAAAAGCAAAGCCTTTTTTCTTGAAACCAATGATTGCAAAACAAACAATAAATAACAATGACAAAGGCGTCAAAACACCAATAATGAACCAAATTCGGTTGCTAAAAATATCAGGTTCAAGTTCAGCAAGAACAAACAAACCGCCACTAAGTACGCCAATAATCATCGCCAGATTACACGCAATAACAATTCCGTATTTACTATTCAAAGCGGTAAAAGGAACAGACTCTAATTTGGGTAAATTTTGAGTATCAATAATATCATTCGTAAATATTTCCATAAAGAGTACAATTTTTTAAGCACTTTAATCTAAATACATAAAGTGGTTTGATTTTGAAGCAGCAAATAAAACTATTTCGCTACGGCAACCATTTTTTTTCAAAATTTGGCTTTCTCTTTTCAAGAAACGCATTTCTACCTTCTTTAGCTTCCTCAGTCATATATGCTAATCGTGTCGCTTCACCAGCAAATACCTGTTGACCAACCATTCCATCATCTGTCAAGTTCATGGCGAATTTTAGCATTTTGATAGCCATAGGCGATTTCTGCAAAATTTCTTGAGCCCATTCGTAAGCAGTTTCTTCTAATTCATCGTGTGGCACTACCGCATTTACCATTCCCATATCCATTGCTTCTTGCGCTGAATAATTACGTCCTAAGAAGAAAATTTCTCTTGCTTTTTTCTGTCCCACCATTTTGGCCAAATATGCCGAACCGTAACCACCATCAAAACTTGTTACATCAGCATCGGTTTGTTTAAAAATAGCGTGTTCTTTACTAGCTAAAGTCATATCGCAAACTACATGTAAACTATGTCCGCCACCTACTGCCCATCCAGGAACCACAGCAATAACAACTTTTGGCATAAAGCGAATTAATCTTTGTACCTCCAGAATATTTAAACGGTGTTGCCCATCGTCGCCCACATATCCTTGATGCCCGCGTGCGTTTTGATCGCCACCGCTACAAAAAGAATAAACGCCATCTTTAGACGAAGGACCTTCAGCAGAAAGCAATACCACACCAATTGAGGTATCCTCTTGCGCATCGTAAAAAGCATTGTATAATTCGGCAGTTGTTTTTGGTCGGAATGCGTTGCGAACATCCGGACGGTTAAAGGCAATTCGGGCTACCCCATTGCATTTTTTATAAGTGATATCTTCGTACTCTTTGGCAGTAATCCAATCCATTTTGAATGATTTAAA
>CAZMHK010000104.1:0-11592 GCA_964566045.1 uncultured Flavobacterium sp. | reverse complement strand
ACATAAAATTCTTCAATCAATAAACGAAATGTAATTTTTTGGTCGCAAATATTTTGCGGTCTGAACCGAGATTTGAAAAATATAAATTTATAGAAAAAGTATTTTTTTCGATAAAATACTTCCACTAAAGAACAATTAAATTTTAACAAGTATAAACTGTTTTTATTTATTGATTAACAATTAAACCTAAAATTTTCATCTACAGTTTTGATCATTTAGTCTCTGAAGCGAATATGTTATTATTTTGAGATTTAATACTATTCGATAGCTCAAAAATCAAAGCAATAAAAACAATTCCGTATTCGATAAGTAACAAAATGAAACTCTCTTTAAATGGATTTTGTGAGTAAGCAAAATAGCTTAAAACTATGAGGAAAGACCAGACTAAAGTAAATTTATACTTAGTGAAAACTGCAAGTAAAATCAAATTGATAGCATACCAAGGATGCACTGTTGTAGAAATGAAAAAATACATAGCTAGCGCCATAAGAGAATTGGCAAAAAAATCATTTAGATCTTTATTTTTTCGAACCAAAGCAAAAAAGAGAACGACCAAAATGGTGATTATTGGTGTTATCTTACCGACCGATCCGATAATATTATAACCTTTATAATAAAAACCGATTTCACGTATTACGTAGTAAATGCTCGCATTAAATTCAAAATTGGTAAACCAAAGACCAATTGTTTTGGTATAATTGGCTATTAATTCTTCAGAAAGGAACGGTGTAAAACTAAGGATGGTAAGTCCAAGTATAATGCTGTAAAAACCTAAACTTTTTTTGAATCCCAGTTTTTGATAAAAAAAAGGGAGCAATAACAAAGGGAGCAATTTTGTAATAATCGAAAATGCAATAAATACTGCTGCAAGCCAATGTTTGTTTTGCCAAAAAAAATAAACTCCGAGTAGAAAAAAGAACAACATTACACCCTCAAAATGACAATTAGCTGTTAATTCAATGATTACAAGCGGATTCAAAAAATAAAAAAATATTTTATTAGGGTCTTGATTGAGTAATAATAAAACTTTTTTACCAATGTGATAAATTCCTATATCTGCAAATAGTAAAATTGTTTTTAAGCCAAGTACCGTTACAAAAATAGACGACTCTCCTACCCAACTAGCTATGGCAAAAAATATTTGGTTCAAAGGTGGGTAATTTGAGTAATGCTTGGCGCTCAGGCTCCCCATATTTTGATACAATTCTTTAGCATTAAAAATTGTAGTAGTATCTATTATTTCATTAGGCGTATTCAAATACGGATTAAATCCGTTAAGAATCAAGTTTCCATCCCAAATAAATCGATAAAAGTCTTGTGACCAAAAAGGAATGCCAAAAAAGAAAAGCAGTCGAAATAAGATACCAATGTAAAAAAGCGCAGTTGTATTATTACTTTGATTTTTCAATAAAACTAGAAAACCAACAAAAGCTATTGAATAAAACCCTAAAAGAGAGATAAATTCTGATCTAGGAACGTAATATCCCAATGCGATATACGCAACTGCTGTGGCTAAAATAAAAACATATTGCTGAAAAGTAAAAATAGATTTCAATAGCTACGTTGATTTAAAGGAATTAATGAATACAAAACCGAATCCAAAAAATAACATGATATGAAAAGGGTACAAAGCGTAATCATTTAATCGATATCCTGCGATCAATGCACTTAAAAAGTACAGCGTCAAAAGGCCTTCAAATAAAGTATATTTTGAAATAGATTTGTTGATGTACACATTGTCTTTCCATTTGTCTTGTAATGCTTCGATATTAAATTTTGGCGTACGTATAAATTCGCTTTTAATTCCAAACAATCCTTCTAAAACTGCTACAGAATTTTGAAAAGAAAACCCCATGGCAATACTGTAAAAAGTAAAAAATATCTGCGTATACTTGGCAAAATTTAAAAAACCTCCGCCATTTATTTTTTTGTAAGTATTCCAATAACAGATAAAAAAAATGATTGAAGTAATGATAAAAAACACCATCACATCAAAGTACAAACTAAGCGCACTGTATTCATTTTTAATAAATAACACAGGCACACTCAAAACAGCCATGGAAAAAACACACAGAAACATCGAACTATTTAGTAAATGAAGTATTCCGTGAATTTTAGTTTTGGTCGGAATTGAGGTTGCCCCTAAAACTCGAGATTTCATTTTAGCAAAATTTTCAGCGCCTCCTTTGTTCCATCTGAATTGTTGCGAACGAGCTGCACTTAAAATTGCTGGTAATTCTGCTGGAGTAACCACATCTTCTAGGTAAATAAATTCCCATTTTTTGAGCTGTGCGCGATAACTCAAATCTAAATCTTCAGTCAAGGTATCGCTTTCCCAATTACCAGCATCAATGATACACGATTTGCGCCAAATACCAGCGGTACCATTAAAATTAATAAAATGAGATTTAGAGTTGCGGCCCACTTGTTCTAATGTAAAATGAGCGTCTAAAGCAAAAGCCTGAATTTTAGTTAAAATAGAGTAATTTCTATTGATATGTCCCCAACGTGTTTGTACAACACCTACTTTTTGATTTTTGAAATAAGGAACGGTTTGTAGCAACCAATCTTTTTCGGGTAAAAAATCAGCGTCAAAAATTGCAATAAATTCTCCTTTGGCAGTTAAAAGTCCTTCTTTCAAAGCTCCAGCTTTAAACCCAACTCTGTTTATTCGAGTAATATGTTGAATATTAATGCCTTGTGCTGCAATTTTTTGAACCAAATCTGCCGTGCTTTGTAAACTTGAATCCGTACTATCATCAAGCACTTGAATTTCTAATTTATCATGAGGATAGTCAATAGCCGCTATTTGCTTTAAAAGACGCTCTACTACATATTTTTCATTATAAATTGGTAATTGAATAGTTACAAACGGAATCTCTTCTGGATTACTTAAATTATATTTTTCGGTAATAGTACTTTTTTTTGAGCTCTTGATGTAATTCATTAATAAATTAAGCTGCGCCAAGGCGTAACAAAAAATCAATAAGATAGCAAGGCTATAAATGAGTAACACTATACAAGAAATTGTATCTATCATGTTTATTTAAATGTATATTTAGCAATCCAACCAATAATTTTTATTCCTGCCATAATGGTTCCTTTGACAGTTCCTGAAACTTTTGAAACTCCAATTCTGTTTTTATATCGAACCGGAACTTCAGTGTAGCTAAAGTTTTTCTTTAAAGCTTTTAATTGCATTTCAACTGTCCAACCATAGGTTTTATCTTCCATTGCTAATGCCTGCAACCTATCATATTTTATAGCTCTAAATGGTCCTAAATCTGTAAATTTAGAGTTAAAAAACAATTTCATCAAAAAACAAGCTAACCAATTACCGAAAATTTGCTGCGGTGTCATTGATCCCGTTTCTCGCAAGTGCTTGACTCTAGCCCCAATTACAAAATCAATGTTTTTTTCAATTATCGGTGCTATGAGTGCATGTAAATCTTGAGGATAATCAGAGTAATCACCATCTAAAAAAACAATTATATCAGGTTTTGTTTCTTGATTGGCAATGTATTCCAGACCTTTTAAACAAGCATAACCATACCCTTTGCGATTTTCAAATAATACTGTAGCTCCGGCTTTTTTGGCATTGGCAGTGGTTTCATCATTTGAATTGTTATCTACTACAATAATTTCGTTAACAAGTTTAGGAATTTCGGCAATTACTTGAGCAATAGCATTTTGTTCGTTGTAAGCTGGAATTATAAGTTTTATATTTTTCAAGGGTAATTTTAAAATAGATTAGCATTGTCTTTTTTAAAATCGGAAAGTGTTTTCCACGATTTTAGTTTTATTCCATTTTTGTACTTTTCGGCAAGTACTATTTCTTCATTTTTGTACACAATGGTAAAACCATTCTGAACATCTTGATTAAATTCAGCTTTTTTAATTATTTTTCCGTTAGAATCATAAAAAACCCACCAATTTACTTTGAGGTTGTTTTTATAATGTCCCTCACACCTTTTGGATCCTGATTCATAATAGTAAAACCAATATTCAGTTTTCTTTCCATTTAATAACCAACCCTCTTCTTTCATGTTTCCGTTACTAAAATAAGTTTTTACGTACTCTTTTTTGCTAAAGGAGCTGCACATTAAAGCAAGGAAAATTATAGCTAAATATTTCATTTTCATAGTGTTGATTAACATTTCAATTTTGAAATTTATTTCCAGCTAATTGGAATACAATTTTAATTTTTGACGTATTTCTTAAATTAAATGTATTTTCAAAAACAATCTTTTTATTTCATTTTTGATATGACACCAACTCTATTCGTGCGAAAATACAAAAATCGATTAGATCCCAAAAATGGTAATGGATTTCAAAACTTTTTATTACTTACGAAATTTTCATGAAGTTGTATTTTATATATTTATTCTTTTTTTGTAAGAAATTAATATGCAGCTGGTTATTCAAACTTTTTTTTATGTTTAGTATCTCAAATACTTCAAAAAGGGATTTAAAAGATGTAAAATAGCTAGCAATAATTTAAAAAAGAGTAAAAAAAAAGCATTACGGTTAAGTAATGCTTTCAAAATTAAAGTCGTGTTTTATTTGATTTGTATTGGAAACTCCCAATTTTCCCAACGCAGTACTAAACCATCTTTTTCAATAGCATAAGTAAGTTTTTCGGTTGCGGTTTTAGTGGCTTGCTGTTGAACAGTGATACGCAATTGGTCTTCGCTTTCCTTGTACTTATAAGCACCCCATTGTTTTGCTTCTTTGTTAAAAATAATTACTGATTCCTTTTCATTTGGAATTATAAAAAAAGAATACTTTCCAGCTGGCAACTTTTTCCCATCAATTGTCAAATCTTTATCAGTTTCGAAAGTTGTAGCATCATTAGCTCCTGCTCTCCACACTTTATTAAAAGGAACAAGTGCACCCCAAATTGCACGTCCATTTACTGACGGACTGCCGTAGTTTACGGTAACTGTTGCGCCATTAATTTTACCTGTCACTGACTCTTTGCTGCTAGTAGGCTTTCCTTGAGCAGCTGCAACATTTGCAATAAAAAAGGCTACCAGCCCAATTTGTATTTTCTTAAGTAATTTCATTTTTATTTATTTTTAGTTAAGAGTTTAAAATTAGTATTTTCTTGTGCTATTTGCTTTAAATATTGTTGACTTTTATGAAAATATTAAGGATTGTGTAAAATGTAACTTTTGAACCTAGATGATTAACTGTGGTGTTTTTAAATTTGCTATTTTTACCGTGAATTCAAGACTAAACGATTATGAACTCCATAGCGGAACAAATTGCTGATTTTTTAAAGGAATATGCTCCTTTTAATTTTTTAAACTATG
This sequence comes from uncultured Flavobacterium sp., assembly GCA_964566045.1. Taxonomy (GTDB): domain Bacteria; phylum Bacteroidota; class Bacteroidia; order Flavobacteriales; family Flavobacteriaceae; genus Flavobacterium. The sequence continues at coordinate 6,277 of CAZMHK010000104.1, read as the reverse complement.
AGGAATTATTGCAAATAGCTAGCAGTATTCGTGTGATTAATCTTGAAAAAAACAAGACCTTATTTCAAATTAATGATGCGTTACATGACAGTTTTTACGTTGTAGCTACAGGTGGCATAAAGTTGTCTGTTATTGCCGATGCTGAGGAAACTTTGTTAAACAAATGCAATCCAGGTGATATTTTTGGATTACGTCCCTTTTTTGCTAAAAACAATTACATGATGACAGCAAAAGCCAGAGAAGAATCATTGGTGTACGCAATACCAATTGTTGCCTTTAGGCCTTTTGTTGCTAATAATACGGATGTTTTAAATTTTCTTTTGGAGAGTTTTGCCGTTAATACAAGAAATCCAAAAGACAAGGAGAACTTAATTGGTAAACTAATAAGTGATAATGTTTTCTACGCTGATCAGCAGTCTGAAATGCAGTATTTTCAGTCTTTAACTTATAATACAACGCCATTACAAACAACTAAAACGGCTAGAATTAAGGATGTAGCTTTGCTTATGACCGAGTCGTTAAAAGATAATGTGCTAATTGTTGAAAACGAACATGCGATTGGGATTGTGACCGATTGTGACATGCGATCAAAAGTAGCTACTGGACAGTACGCTATAACTGACTCAGTTTCTTTAATTATGTCTTCACCTGTAATTACAGTGCTTGAAAACATTTCATTAGCCGAAGCGCAACTCTTAATGCTAAGACATAATGTAACCCATTTGTGTGTCACAAATGACGGAACAGATCAATCAATAATAAAAGGAATTATCTCTGAGCATGATTTAATTGCAGCTCAAGCAAATAATCCTGGTGTGCTTATTAAGGAAATCAAAAGGGCACAAAGTCCAAAAGACCTGAAGCAAATTAGAGCGAGAGTAACAGATTTAATTCAATCTTCAATTTCAAAAAACATTCCTCTTTCGCATATATTTAATTTGGCTAGCGAAATTAATTTGGCAATAATTAAAAGAAGTGTAGAATTGTCAATTTTAGATTCAGGCTCACCTCCTACTCGTTTTGCATGGCTCAGTCTTGGTAGTCAAGGTCGAAAAGAACAATTGCTTTTAACGGATCAAGATAGTATTTTAATTTTTGAAGATGTACCTGCTGAGCGCTATCGCGACGTAAAAGATTATTTTGTAAAACTTGGTAAAAAAACAACGGGAATTTTAGAAAAAATAGGGTTTTCTTATTGTCCTTTTGGTCATATGGGAAGTAATTTGTTATGGTGTAAGTCATTGACAGATTGGACAAAACAATATGATAATTGGATGAATACTCCAGGTGAAAATAGTGCTGATTTAAGTAGTATTTTCTTTGATTATGAAATCACTTATGGCGAACAAAAAATTGAAGATGCAATTACTGAAGTCATATTTAAAAATGTAAAAAACAATACTTTGTTTTTTGATTTTTTAGGCAACGATGCTTTACGTAAAAATGCTCCTTTAACCTTTTTTAAAAATTTTAATGTTGAAGAAGAAGGTCCAAATAAAGATAAATTTGATATCAAAACGAAGGCCTTGATGCCTTTAATTGATGGAGCACGTTTATTTACACTTAGTTTTGATATTCGAGGTATCACAAATACTTTTCAGCGCTTTAAGCAATTATCAATAACTGATGCTGCTCATGCTGAGATTTACCTGAGTTGTGCCGAAGCATTTTTAACACTTTCAAAGTTTAGAACCTTGGAAGGATTGAAAAACGATAGTGATGGACAGTATATCAATTTAGAAGAGCTATCAAAAATAGATCGTGAAAAATTGAAAAATGCCCTTTTACCTATGCGCGAACTTGAAGAATTGATTAAAAGTAAATTTAAACTTACGCAATTTTCATAGATATGTTAGACTGGCTTAAAAATATCAATAAAGAATATCCAGAGTTTTGGAAGGCATATGTTGCTAAATTTGACAAAAAATCATCACGTTACGTTATTCTGTCAACAGAGACTACGGGTTTGAGTGCGGATAAAGATGTTATCCTAGCCATTGGCGCATTTGCAATTCAAGACAATGCCGTTCATATTGGTGATAGCTTCGAAACCAATATTACCCAATATAAATTTTTTCACGATAATGGTATTACAAATGAATTCACCATTACTAGTAATACTAAGAAAAGAAGTGAACCCGAAGCCATTCAATCTTTTATTCAATATCTTGAAAATGCTGTAATTGTGGGACATCACGTTGATTTTGATGTAGATATAATCAACGCAGCATTAGAACGATTAGGTTGCGGCCGACTTAAAAATGAAGCTTTAGATGTAGATGTTATGCACCGTAAGTTACATGATATTAGCGACAAGGAAAGTTCTCTAGACTCTTTGTGTGAAGTTTATAATGTACCTATCAGCGACAGAAATTCAGCCGCTGACGATGCATATAAAACGGCACTTTTGTTTTTAAAACTTAAATCAAAATTAGGTATTAAGTAAGTTAATTATGATTTTAATCAAGCATTACAGCCTCCCAGTACTTTCCGTGATGACTAACCGAAACAGGAATGTCAAGACCTGTTTTAAAATCTGTAATAAAAGGTAAGATTCCTTTTTTAAAAATATGATGATTCTTTGTTAATGTTACGACCGTAGTAAAAAGTGTAAAGTCCGTCACCGCAATGGTATGTATTTTGTCTTGCTCGCAATTAGTTTGAGTGTAATACATACTGCTTTTATACTGTACTTTTCCAAAAACAGAACCATCAAATGAACATTCGAATTGTTTCGGGTTATAAATTCGGATCCCTGTTTCGCGGTTCCAAATTTTATATGCTGCTTCTTTCATTGACCAAAGTCGCCATAGTATTTGATTCGGATGATTGCTTGAATCGATTAAAACTTGTTCCTGTTGTGTGCAAATCTTGTTTAAAAATCCAGATCGTTGCCAATTACTTTCTAAATTGGCCGTGGTTAAATCAATTACATCATTCCCTATCATTGCTTTAAGCTGTAGTTAATTTCGAGACGCTAGTTTATCCTCAATTATCGCCATAGCAGCTTTAACGGTTAGCATCTTTTCCATCGATTCATTATCGATGATAATATCATACTTTTCTTCAATATCTAAGACCACATCGACCAAGTTAGCCGAATTGATTTTTAAATCTGCAATAAAATCCGTGTCTTCGGTTAAAACTTCTAATGCTTCAATGTTGGTAACATAGGGTTTTATGAGTGCTTTAAGTTCTGCTATTGTTTGTTCTTTATTCATTTTTCATTTTGTTTATGTTGCTAAAATAGCAAAGTTTATTGATCATTCGTATTTTTTAAAAACCACACATGCATTTACATCTCCAAATCCAAAACTAGCTTTGATGGCAATTTTGAGTTCTTTTTGCATTGTTATTCTCGGAACTGAATTCTCATCAATTAAAGCAATAATTTCAGGATGTAAATCGGAACAGTTTAAATTCGGAAAAACAAAACCTTCACTTAATTGCAAAACAGTAGCCACGCTTTCAATACTACCTGCTGCTGACAAGCAATGTCCAACCATTCCCTTGAGTGAATTTATTAATGGAAAATCTTTCCCTTTCCGATCCAAGGCTTTTGTCCAATTTTCAATTTCTAAACTGTCCTTTGAAGTTGCAGTTAAATGTCCGTTTATTAAATCGATATCATTTGCTTCAATTTTTGCAACCTCCAATGCATCTGTAATGCATTTTTGTACAGCAATCGCGTTTGGAGCAGTCATGGTTCCTGTACCTCTTTGTCCGCCGGAATTACAACTGCCTCCTAAAATTTCGGCATAAATTGTTGCTCCACGTGCTAATGCACTTTCTAAATCTTCCAAAACTAAAGCACCAGCGCCACTTCCCGGCACAAACCCTGATGCTGTTGCCGATAATGGTCGCGAACCTGCTTCAGGATCCTGATTGTGTTTAAAAGTACACACTTTCATAGCATCAAAACCGCCCCAAATATAAGGCCCAGAATCACTTGTACTGCCAGCTAACATGCGCTTTGCTTTACCTGATTTGATACGTTCAAAAGCCATCAGAATTGCCTCGGTACCAGTTGTACAAGCAGATGAATTGGTTGTCACTTGATTTCCTAAACCTAATTTTCCTCCAAGATAGGCACTCACACCGCTATTCATGGTTTGCGCAACTGCTGTGCTACCTAATCGACGGGTTTGCAAATCGTCTATTTTATAAATGCTTTCACGAAATTTATCAATTCCCGATGTTCCTGTTCCAAAAATAGTTCCGCTATCCCAATCAGGATTTTCATTGTTTTCAATAGCTAAACCAGCGTTTTTCCAGGCCTCAATACCGGCGATTACTCCATACAGAATTCCACTAGAATTAAAATTACGCAATTCAAGTTCCGTGAAATATTGCAGAGCGAGTTCAGTAGAAACAGAAGGTTTCCCTGCAATTTGACATGAAAACTGGAGTCTTTCTAGCTCTGGATCGTGTTTAATACCTGAAATTCCGTTTTTGATGGCATTTGTAAACGCATGAAGTCCAACCCCATTTGGAGCAACAACACCAAGACCCGTGACAACAACTCTGTTTTTCATTTATTTGGAAATTATCATTCCTGCAATTGTTCCTCTACAAACTTCTTCTTCTTTTTCATTTATCATAAGGACTTTACATTTCAATTTTCCGAATCTAAAATACATTTTTTCAGAAATAACAGTTACTTTTTCAGTAGGTAAAACAGGTTTTAAAAAATCTATTTCTGTTGATGTTAAGCCTATTGAAGTACTTTTATTAAATGAATCATCTAACAAAAAAACACCTAAGCAAACCAATCCAATTTGTGCCATAACTTCGGTTAAAATGACGCCTGGAGTTACAGGATTATTTACAAAATGACCTTTATAAAACTCTAAATTTTCATCAAATTTAAACGTTCCCTTGACACCATTTTCGTCAATATGCAGAATTTCATCTACAAATAGAAAAGGTTTTGAATACGGAAGTTTGGCTAAAATTTCATCGTTTTTCATTGGGCTTTTCTTTTTTAAAATTGCAACAAAATACGTTGTGCTGAAAATCCAGGACCAAAACTTAACATTAAACCTTTCTCCCCTTTTACAGGTTTCGTATCCATAATTTGCTCTAAAACATATAAAACGGTTGCACTTGACATATTACCGTATTGTTTCAATACCTCTTTTGTAGCGTCAATATTTTTGCCCAAACCTAAAAATAATTCTTCTACCGTTTGAATGATTTTTTTTCCGCCAGGATGAAAAATCAAGTGATCAATTGCATTAATTTGAAGGCTATTCTTCTCTAAAAATGGATGAATGATAGCTGGAAAATGTGATGCGATAGTTTCGGGAACTTCGATATCTAAAACCATTTGCAAACCAGAATTGGTCAGTTTAAATCCCATCATATGAATGTTATCATAAAAATGATACATCTCGTCGGCAATGATTTCTGGTCCCTCATCATCTTCGTGTGAGGATAGCAAAACGCAAGCAGCTCCATCTCCAAAAATGGCAGCACTCACAATATTAGCCATCGAATAATCATCGAGTTGAAATGTTGCTGTTGGACTCTCAACGGCAATAACAGCCGCGCGCTTGCCAGGATTGGCTTGGAGGAAATTTTTAGCGTAAATCATCCCTGAGATTCCGGCAGCACACCCCATTTCGGTAACTGGCAGGCGAACAATATCTTGGCGCAATTGCAATGCATTTATCAAATAGGCATCAAGAGAGGGAATCATAATACCGGTGCAACTCACTGTAATGATATAATCCAAATCCTTTGGGAACCAATTTGCCTTTTTTAGGGCTTTATCGAGTACTTTTTCACCTAATTGTATGACTTCACGAATGTAAATATCATTGCGTTCCTCAAATGAAGTTCTGGTAAAAACTTCAATAGGATCCATAATAGAATATCGTTTATCAACAGCAGCACCTTCAAAAATTTTCTTTACTTTCCTGATGAATCGATAGTCCTGACCAAGGAGCCAAGCATCTAAAAAAGGCAAAATTTCTGCAGTTGTTCTTGAATATTGTGGTAGCTGCTTAGCAACTGTTTTTATTTTTACACTCATTTTTTTGTAATTATCCATTGGTATCGAAACGCCCATTTCCAGCGAATCGTATCGTTTTTAAAATTAAGCTTTTTCGAAAATTCTTCTAAATCTTCTTTTTTAAATCCGCGTAATATTGAAGTTAAGCCATCTTCTCGCGACATAGCATTCAATTGAAATACAAAACACAAAGCCTGAAACAATCGATAAGCTACAGCACTGCGATGCAAATCGTTAATTACAACACCTAAGCGAGCTTGT
>CAZMHK010000103.1:0-11630 GCA_964566045.1 uncultured Flavobacterium sp. | reverse complement strand
ATATTTGAAAGTTCTTTTTTACAGAGAAAATAAAATAAACTGACACCATTTTTACCTTCATGAAAAGTATCACACTTGCCTTAGATTGGACTCCCAATGTAAACCACATAGGGATTTTAGTCGCAAAAGAATTAGGATATTACACAGAATTAGGAATAGATTTAGAAATAGTAAGTCCGCTAACCGATAATTACCAACTCACACCGGGCAAGAAACTCGAATTGCAGCTCGCCACTTTTGTACTAGCGCCATTTGAAACCGTTATTAGTTTAAACAACAAAGCTAACAAAGTGGAGGCTCGCGCTATTTATGCTTTGCTACAGGAAGATTTAAGCAGCATAGCCTCTTTATCCAGTTCAAAAATGACAAGTCCACGTCAATTAGATGGAAAAATTTACGCATCCTACCAAGCCCGATATGAAGACAAAATTGTGCAAGAACTCGTGAAAAACGATGGCGGAACAGGTGATTTTGGGATTTCGTATCCCGCCAAATTAGGAATTTGGAATACCTTATTATCCAAACAAGCGGATGCAACTTGGATTTTCAACAATTGGGAAGGTATTGAGGCCAAGAACCAAAACATTGCTCTCGAGTGCTGGTCTATGAAGGACTTTGACATTCCGTATGGATATTCGCCAGTGGTAATTACTACACAAAACACTATTGACAATCAAGCCGAACTCTGCGAAGCATTTGTAAAAGCAACCCAACGAGGTTATTTATTTGCTTCGCAGCATAAAGAAGAAGCAGTTGTAATTTTGAGTCAATACGTGACTGAAAAAGACAAAATCGCAATAAATCTTACGCAAGCGCTAGAAGCAACTATGCCCTATTTTGGAGAAGAAAACAAAATGGGATTTATGAAACCAGAACGTGTTGATTCGTTCTTGCAGTGGCTCGTAACTCATAATTTAGAACAAGAGCACATTTTAAGTCAAAGCTTGTATAGCAATGCTTTTGTCGCTAATTGATGTTCAAAAAAAACACCTATCAAACTCAAAAAATTTGCAAAAATAAAAACTAAAAAACTAAAACTATGAGCGGAACCATCATGCAATCCATATTCGAAAGATCCAGAGATACGAAAGAAATAATTTCTATTTGGCAATACAACAGCGACAAAGGTTCGCTAGTAGGCTACATCACTGAAATTAGCGAGGAATATATCGGGTTTCGTCATTTTACAAGATTCGGAAAAGCAGATGGTATTATTTTTATCAAAGTGGGAAATATCAAAAGTGTCGACTTTAACGATGATTACACCAAAGTAATGGAATGTTTGATTGAATATTCCAATATCATTGATCAACCCTCACAGTTTAACCTTAATTTACAGTTGTCGGATTATTGGCAGCACCAAGCCATTTCGCAATTATTTGCTGCAACAGATCAAATTGCTAGTTTCGAAATCAACGGAAATGATTATTTCACCGGCTTTGTTCACTCCTATTCTGAAGAAGATTTTATCTTACGTTGCATTGCCAAAAACGGTGAGGATTTGGGAACTTCTTTATTCAAAATCGAAGATGTCACTGAAATTCGAGTAAATGACATTGACGATCGCAGGCGTTTGGTTTTGTACAAATGGCGAAAGGCAATTTTATAAAGACAACCACTGTTTGTATTTTAGCATCTTTAAAATTTATTTGACATGGAACGAAACCAATACCTCTCTAACCGCCTTCGCGAAGTTTTTCTAACTGGAACTTGGATTGCTAACACCAATTACCAAGACCAATTGAAACAAACAAACTGGGAAGAAGCCAATTTAAAAACAGGAAATTTGAATACCATTGGCAACCTGACTTTTCACATTAATTATTATTTAGAAGGTTTGTTGAGTGCTTTCAATACGGACCAACTTACCATTAGAGATCAATTTAGTTATGACGATACGCCAGTAACTTCTGCTGAAGATTGGGACCAAAGAATCACTCAGTTCTTGAATAATGCCGAGGATTTTGCAGCGGCGGTCGCTAAATTCAATGATGCTGTATTTGATGAAGATTTTATAGATGCAAAATATGGAACTTACCTAAGAAATATTGAAGGAGTCATCGAGCACAGCTACTATCATTTGGGACAAATTGTATTACTTAAAAAATTAATTGCATCAACTACAAAATAAATTCTAATCTTTAGTTTTTCATTAGAGAATTGTCTTAAAATTATGGATTTATACGTACTTTTAACTACTCAAAAAACAACCAAAATCAACTCCATGAGATCATTTTACTTCTTGCTTGCAGCTTGCCTAATCTTTGGTAGCGGTAGCAGTTTTGCTCAAAATCAAAAAACCTCTGAATTTAAAGTCGAGTTTGAAAAATTTACACTTCCTAACGGTTTACAGGTTATTTTACATGTTGATCGCTCCGATCCTGTTGTAGCCGTTGCGCTCACAAGTCACGTAGGATCTGCAAGAGAAAAAGCAGGCCGCACCGGATTTGCCCATTTGTTTGAACATTTACTTTTTTTAGAATCTGAAAATTTAGGAAAAGGAGGATTGGACAAAATGAGTGCTCGCATTGGTGGCGAAGGCGCTAATGGCTCAACCAGTCGCGACAGAACAAATTATTTTCAAACCGTTCCGAAAGACGCTCTCGAAAAAATGATTTGGGCCGAGGCTGATAAACTCGGTTTTTTTATCAATACCGTTACGGAACCCGTTTTGGCAAAAGAAAAACAAGTCGTAAAAAACGAAAAACGTCAAAGCTATGACAACCGACCTTACGGACACAATTTCTCAGTGATATCAAAAAATCTTTATCCGGCATCTCATCCATATAGCTGGGAAGTTATTGGTTCTCTTGAAGATTTACAAAACGCAACACTCGAGGATGTTAAAGCATTCTACAACCGTTGGTATGTGCCTAACAATGTAACCTTGACTATTTCGGGCGACTTTGATGTGGCTCAAACTAAAATTTGGGTCGAAAAATATTTTGGCGAAATAAAGCGCGGTGAAGCGATCCCAAAAATGGAAAAACAAGCCGTTACACTAGCTACTACCAAAAAACTATTTTACGAAGATAATTTTGCCAAACTACCGCAACTTACCTTAACTTGGCCTTCTGTTTACGAATACCATCCTGATAGTTACGCACTAGAGGTTTTGGCTAGTTATTTATCAAAAGGCAAAAAAGCACCTCTGTACAAAACGTTAGTCGAGCAAAAAAAACTAACTGATGGCGTTGATGTTTTTCAATACAATTCAGAAATAGCAGGTCAATACATGCTCACCGTTACTGCTTTTGACCAAACCAACCTCAACTTGGTACAGGCAGGAATTGAAGAAGCTTTCAAAAATTTTGAAGCCGAAGGCATTTCACAACAAGACTTAGACCGTATCAAAGCAGGCCAAGAAACGGCATTTTACACTACTTTATCGAGTGTTTTAGGAAAAGGTTTTCAGTTGGCGCAATATGAAATATTTGCAGGAACGCCAGAATACATCAACCAAGATGTAAAAAATATTTTAGCCGTAACACGAGAAGATGTTATGCGCGTGTACCAAAAATATGTTAAAGGCAAAAATTTTGTAGCCACTAGCTTTGTTCCAAAAGGACAAAAAAACCTGATTCTTGACGGATCTATTTTGGCAGATGTGGTCGAAGAAAAAATTATTGAAGGAAAAGAGGAAGCATTTGATGCGAGCATAGCCGCTACTTACAAAAAAACACCTTCAAAATTTGATCGCAGCATTGAGCCACCTTACGGCGCAAGTCCTGATGTGATTTTGCCAAGCGTTTGGAAAAATCAATTGTCATCTGGTTTGAAAGTTTTTGGTATCGCCAATGAAGAGGTGCCACTGGTACAATTTCAATTGCAGTTAAAAGGCGGCATGTTGTTAGAATCTAAAAATAAAACAGGCGTAGCTAGCATTTTGGCCGATTTAATGACCAAAGGAACCAAAAACAAAACGCCAGAACAACTCGAAAATGCGATTGAAAGTCTTGGAGCTACCATTCGTGCTACTGCCACTGACGAGTCGATACTAATTTCAGGAACGAGTTTAGCCAAAAACTACAACGCAACTATGGCCTTGGTCTCTGAAATTATTTTGCAACCAAGATGGGACGCAGCCGAATTTGAGCTTATCAAACAAAGTACTTTGAGTCAAATTTTACAACAAAAAGCCGACCCAAACAGTATTGCCAGAAATGAGTACAAAAAATTAATTTATGGTGCTAATTCAGTTTTGGCCAACAATCGTGTGGGAACTGAAAGCAGTGTAAAAAGTATCACGCTAGAGGACGTAAAAAATTATTACTACCAAAATAGCACGCCTTCTTTGGCGCAATTACACATTGTGGGTGCGATTGCTACGAACGACGCGCTAGCTGCACTTACTGATTTAAACAAAAAATGGGAGCCAAAAAATGTTAGTATTCCTGCTGTAGCAACACCGAAAGAAATTACCGCTTCAAAAATCTATTTTTACGATGTACCCGGTGCAAAACAATCGGTTATTCGAATTGGGTATCCCGCTTTAGCGGCAACTGATGCTGATTTTTACCCAGCTCAAATTTTAAATTACCGTTTGGGTGGCGGCGGATTTGCATCGCAACTTACACAAGAATTGCGCGAAGGCAAAGGATATACGTACGGCATCAGCTCCTCGTTTAGTGGCACCGCTAACAAGGGTCCGTTTACCATTGCAAGTGGTGTGCGCTCTAACGTAACCTTTGAGGCCGTGCAGCTAATCAAAGATATTGTGAGCAACTACGGCAAAAACTTTAATGAAAATGATTTGGAAGTAACCAAAGGATACCTCATCAAAAGCAACGCAAGAGCCTTTGAAACCTTGTCTTCAAAACTTGAAATGCTGTATGACATCAGCAATTACAACTACGCTGATGGGTACGCCAAACAACAAGAAAACATCGTAAAAAACATTAGCATGGAAGAGTTGAAACAATTTTCAGACCTGTACTTGAATGCCAATAAAATGATTTACCTCATTGTAGGTGATGCGGCCACACAATTGAATAAATTGGAGCAAATAGGTTTTGGCAAACCCGTTTTATTGAATCCTGCAACGACAAAATAAAACATTAATTAGCGCAAAATTGCGCTTAAAACGCTACTTGTGTGAAATAGAACCAAAAAATACGCAAAACCAAAAATCATTTATGATACAAAAATCAATATTTATAATTCTATTTATACTTTCCTTTAATTGTAATTCCCAAACACTAAAAACAATTGAAAAAATTGAATTAAAATATCAAAATTGTTTAGACAAAGGTGCATATATGAAAGGCTCTTCGGTCGAATATTATAACCAAGCGGACAGTCTACTTAATTTAGTGTATAAAAAATTAAAAATCAAACTAAGTACTGAAGGGCAGTTGAAATTAAAAAAAGAGCAATTGGAATGGTTAAAAAAGCGTGACAAATATTTCAAAAAAGTCTATTCAGAAACTAAAAAAGAGGATGATTTTATTGAAGGAAGTAATGATTTTAATATGATTATTATTGACAAAAAGGCGGAATTTGTTTTTGAGAGAGTAAAAGAATTTATTAAAAGAACATAAATCTAAGTCATTTAACGCACGCTACGAGCAATTTGGAAATTAGACTTAATGGAAAAATGACTTTGTATTTGAAATGATTTGGCAAATACGTGAATAGGGCTTAATTAGTAGCACAAGCGTATTGCCTAGCACACGAGTACTCCCGCTGTACGCTATATCTTGCTAGCCATCCCGAAGTTTCGGGATTTGCCAGCAAGGATGCCGCTTCCATCGCGGCTAAACTAGGCGATTAATTTTCAGCAAAAAAAAAAACAGAAGTAATCTCATTTTAAAAGATTGCTTCTGTTTTTTTTTTTGATAATGGAACTGCTTAGGATAAACTCAAATTGAAGAATTCAAACGTCATTAAAGCAACAAACTCCACTAGCCCAGACCGAACTGGAAATCCCGGTTTTACAAAAAAATAAATTTTTCTAGTCCTGAAAGAGCGACCAACGGAAGCTCCTTGCAGGATGTAGAAAAATATTTTTTTTGAAAGCGGATTGTATGAAAGGGCTGGAAATAGCTCCTAAAAAACTAGTCGTTCATTTCGTCGTAGCGCTGTGGCACTTGCGGGTCGTACAACGGGCATTTGAACTCTTCGAGTGTGTCAGCCAGTAAATTCATGGTTTTACCCTCGGTGCCGTAACAGTCAATTTGGATGCTTTGCGGAGTGGTTTTTACCTGAAAAGCACCTTTGCCTTTGGTGTTTTTCCAACTGTTTTCGTCTACTTTTTCCCAACTAGAAAAAACAGTCGCCAAGCGATTTAAGATCACTTGCACTGGCAATTCCTCTAGACCTTCAACGGTTTGTTCCTCCAGCAGCGCCTCGTAAACAAGCTGGTGATTAAGGTAGACTTCGTCCTCGTATTTCCAAAAAACTAGTTCGTACATGGGTAACAATTTATTTTTTATTGCAAAAAGCAGCTTTTAGCGCGCCTTTTGACTTTATTATTAATATTCGAAAGTGCCGTATTCACTAGAAATAGTGAGTTTTTTGGTAGTTGCTTCCTCCACTCTACCAACAATTTGCGCCTCAACATTGAAGGATTGAGCAATGGCAATAATGTCTTGCGCAACAGCTTCAGGCACGTACAATTCCATACGGTGGCCGCAATTGAACACTTGGTACATCTCTTTCCAATCGGTTTTAGACTGCTCCTGAATCAATTGAAACAAAGGTGGTACCGGAAATAAATTATCTTTGATGATGTGTAGGTTTTCTACAAAGTGTAAAATTTTAGTTTGTGCACCACCACTACAATGCACCATTCCGTGAATTTCATTGGATGAATACTGGTCTAAAATTTTCTTGATAATTGGCGCATAAGTCCTGGTTGGTGATAAAACCAACTGTCCGGCATCAATAGGAGAATTAGCTACAGCATCTGTAAGTTGCACCTGACCACTATAAATAAGTTCATTTGGAACAGCTGCATCATAACTTTCGGGATATTTTTCTGCTAAATATTTAGCAAAAACATCGTGACGAGCAGAGGTTAGACCGTTGCTACCCATACCGCCGTTATAGCTTTTTTCGTAAGTAGCCTGACCAAATGAGGCCATACCTACAATTACATCTCCCGCCTGAATATTGGCGTTGTCAATAACATCTTTGCGTTTCATGCGAGCTGTCACGGTCGAATCGACGATAATGGTACGCACAATATCACCCACATCGGCAGTTTCTCCGCCTGTAGAATGAATGGTTACCCCAAAGGATTTAAGCTCTTGAATAAGTTCTTCGGTACCGTTGATAATAGCTGAAATAACTTCGGCAGGAATTAAATTTTTGTTGCGACCAATAGTCGATGATAGCAAAATATTATCGGTTGCACCCACACAAAGTAGGTCGTCAATATTCATGATCAAAGCATCTTGCGCAATGCCTTTCCAAACCGAGATATCGCCCGTTTCTTTCCAATACAAATAGGCCAAAGACGATTTTGTTCCAGCGCCATCAGCGTGCATGATCAAGCAATACTCTGGATCGTTAGTTAAATAATCGGGTACAATTTTGCAAAAAGCCTGCGGAAACAAACCTTTGTCAATGTTTTTGATTGCATTGTGCACATCTTCTTTTGATGCCGAAACACCGCGAAGTGCATACCTTTTTGAAGTATCTGAACTCATGTAATTTAGTTGTGAAGTCTGCTTTTAAGCAGCTAGTTGTCGGGCAAAGATACTAATTTGATTTAGGAATAAAGAAACCCATTTTAGGATTTGTTGCACTATTTTTGGACAATGAGAATTGTATGTGAACTATTTTTTTCGATTGTTTTGCAACCATAAATAATAATTAAATAGTAAGTAAAACTTTTACGATTAGCCTCTACGGCAATCTGTAGTTCAAGAATCTAAAAAAAGCATCCATTTCTTATAAAAGGATACTTTTTTTGAAGTTTAATATGTATTGCTATTTTTATTCCCAATCGGGCATACTTGCATTACCGAATAAAATAGTTCGTGAAGCACCTGTATTATTCAGCGCTGGAGTAAACTTGACAATATTTTTTATCGATAGCCCATCATTTGAAGTATTCATCATTATATACTCGGCTTCGTTTGGTGAGTACCTCACATCAATATCTATGGTTCCTACAGGCTTTTCAATATTCATTTCTGTAATGACACCTGAACTTAATACCGCTTGAAAAACCCTACTATCTAATTGTCTGTAATTGGCAGCTTCAAAGCCAGAAACGTCACGTGTAAATAACAAACGCTGCCCATTTACTGAGAAATTCAAACCTCCAATAGCTCCATCAAAACCAGAGACAACTTGATTTACTACAGCTCCAGAAGTATTGATAACAAAAACCTCCGCATTATAGCCATTAGCATCATTTACCTTTAAGGCAATTTTGGATCCGTCATTACTCCAATCACATTCCGAAATAAATTTTCCGTTTGTAGTTTGATACAATCTTGTCAAACCGCTACCGTCAACATTAATACGATACAATTTGTCAAAGTAAGGATAGATGATTTGGCTGCCCGAAGAATTCCAAGAAAAAGTGAGATAATCCGAATTAAATCCAGAAATAGGCACAGAATTAGTTACTTTTAAAACATTTGACCCATCAAAATCCATGGTGTAAATATGATTTTGACCACCATTGGATCTAATAAATGCAATTTTCTTGCTTTGATTATTTTTTCGAGGACGCCAACTGTTTACTGTTGGACTTGTTAATTGCACTAGATTGCCAGCATCATCACCAGAGTAAATCACATAATTATTGCTTTCTTTTTTGACAAATGAGAAACGTGCATTTGGAAAAGAAGTAGTTGTAAATGCTCTTATTGGACTTAAAACTGCTGGATTAATGCCATCACTCACCGAAACTTGCCAGTGATATTTAGTACTGTAGGATAGGTTTTTTAGCAACAAACTATTCTTACTCCCGTTTTGATATGTGACTATCTCGGTACTATTTTCCTTCCTTAAGGTAATTTCAAACTTTAAACTGTCTTTTTCAATATCTGAAGCAGTCCAAGATAAATTCAATTCGACAGCTTGATTAGTGGCATTGTCAGCAGGCGAAACCAACGTTGGAGTTGTGGGTGGTTTATTATTTGATGTTGCTAATTTCAGTTCAAAAACTAAATTTGTTGCTTTATTCGAATTGACCGTAGCCGCCTCAAATTTAGCAATATAACCATCTTTTTGTGCCTCAAAAGAATAATCGCCAACTTTTACGTCATTTATCACAAACTTACCTTGATCATCAGTAAATACAATACTGCTGCTAGGGTTAGAAAACACTTTTACATTAGCGAGTGGCTTGAAATCAACAGCACTCACCACCTTACCTTCAATTGTACCGAACTCTTCGCCTGCAAATTTTTCTTCGGCACAAGAAACAAACAATAAAAGCAAAGCCATGATGACTGTTTTAAAAAACAACTTTCCAGTATTTCCAATTGCCGAACTGAAGATATATCCTTTTTTCATCATTTTTTTAAATTTGAAATCACACCAGATTTTGTATTTACTTTTTTGTTTGGAAAATAATAATTGAGCCCAAGACCGAAACGGAAATAGTAATCATCTCGAACTCCTATTTCTAAGTAATCGATTGTATCACTAAAATTGACGTTTTGTTCTGCAAAAACCTTAATTCCAACTGTATTACTAACCAGATATTCTAGTCCTGCACCATATTGTACCTTTGCATGCACATTTTCAAAAATACTATTGGTTCCAATGCCGAAACCACCATATAAAAGCGGAGTAAACTTATCTTTTGGCAAAAGAATTAGTTCTGCATTACAATCAAAAGAGGCATAGCCTACCTCGAGTAAGCCTTTGTTGGCTAATTTGAAAACTGAAGCCGAAGTACTTATATTAAAACTTGGTGTAAAAAAATATTTAAGTCCTGCTTTGGCCATTGGACGAAATATGGGACTATTATAATCTCCATCCATCAAAGTTACCCCACCAGCTACCTCAATACCAAAACGGCCTCTTTTTTCAGTTTTATCTCTTCCGTGCAGCAGAGAAACTTCTGCTTCTTCTTTTTCATCAGAATAAGTTGCAATATAATTATCCACTACTTCTTTAGATTCTGATGATTTCCAAATTCCATCTTTTAAACCTTCCAATACCAATGACTGAACCGCTTTTTCAATAGCCTCGGTCACTGCCATATGTACAGGCTCATTTGTAGTAAAACCTGTTTCAACCTCCAATAATCTTTTAAAATTAACATAACGAAACAAGCTTTGATCAACTGCTTGTGAAAGAATGGTCTTTGAAACGTAAACTGATTTTAAGATTTTACCATTAGCAGTAGAGATCATCCTCAAATAGATACTCACTCGGTCTTGTCTATACTTGACAGAACCTCCTGCGCCAAAGTAACGTGCCCCAAAACCACCTGTTAAAATATTAGAATCATACGAGATTATTCCGCCTTCTAATAACACCCCAGCATATAACAAAGGTGTAATTTGAACTTCATTTGGATTAGTATTTTTAGAATATTCCTGACGTGTTGAGCGAATAAGATTTCGCTCTTGCAATAAATTTCCAATATTTTCTCTTTCAATTGGAACAAACCATTTGGAATCCTCTAGTGCCTTAATCAATATTGAGGTCGCGCCTTGAGTAACTGCGGTACTAAACGTAGTTCCGGTTTCGGCTTCTTTGTATTGTCCGGTTTGATCTCTAAATTTGTATATCCCAACAACCACAGGCTCTTGAGGTTTAGGCAAATTTTTCAGCAACGAAGTAGCCGCTGTACTCTCTCCTATTGCGGCTTTTTGCACTCCAGTGGGTTGATTAAAATACGCTCCACAACTCGTTAGCATAATAACAAAAGGCATTAGTAAGTATTTTTTACTTCTCATTCTATTTTTTTGGTATTAAAACAGTAGTTTGCTCCCCTGTATTAGTATCCAAAATAGTTACATTAAGTCCACCTTCTGAAGGATAAATATCTACAGATAAACTCCCAAAGGTATACGAACCCTCTGTTAGCCCTGAAGTACCAAATTGTTGGGTAAAAAGAGATCTAGTAATTTGATTTAACAATTGAGAATTCAAACTCTCGGTAAACCTTTCAAGTTCTGTTTTTTCAACTCTTTCCTGAGATTTATCTTTAAATTTATTTTGATTTTCAGCAGAGCTCATTAACCATTGATAGTTAAAGGTATCACCTCCAAACGCAGGGTTTCTCGGTTTATATACCAAACTTTGAGCATAAAAAGGAATGCTAAAAAAGCCAATAAAAAGTAGGGTTAAAATTGGTTTCATGGTTATAAAATTAATATTGAATGAAATATTTACTTTGTTTTTCTAGTTCTTTAAAGAAATGATAAGTCCCTTCAACCGATTCTTGTGCAACCGACTCCAAGAATTCATCATCTGGACGAGCTAGAAACTCATACACCACTGAATTGTCTATACTTATCAAAATTTTTGTATTTCTTGCATAAGTGAATTCTTCACTTATAACTACGATTTTCTTAGCATTTACCCCAATTTCATTATACCTATAATAATATCGATCATAAAATTCTTGTCCAAGTCGCGTCTTGGTTTCATTGAGCACAACCCCTCGCAACTCAAAACCATCAACAGGTATTTTTATTTCATCTTTTTTT
>CAZMHK010000102.1:0-11668 GCA_964566045.1 uncultured Flavobacterium sp. | reverse complement strand
AAAGGAACTACGATAATTTTAAGATTATTTGAAGCACACCTTAAGTAGTTCTTAAGGAAATACCTATCTTTAAACCTTACTTTTGAGGTATAAAAAAAGATTAAAATGCTTGAAAAAATAATTGCTTTCAGTTTAAAAAACAAACTCATTGTTTTACTATTCACACTCGGAATTTTTGGATTTGGTCTCTTTTCTGTTTTCCAAATTTCAATTGGTGCAGTTCCAGATGTCACCAATAACCAAGTTCAGGTAATCACAACTTCTCGTAATCTTTCTACACAAGATATTGAACAATTTATTACTTATCCGGTTGAAATAGAAATGGCTAATTTGCCTGGCGTAAAGGAAATTCGATCGATTTCTAAATTTGGTTTGTCTGTAGTCACCATTGTTTTTGATGAGAATTTAGGAACCTATCTTCCAAGACAACTTATCGCAGAGAAAATTAAAACAGCTTCTGAGAAAATTCCGCAAGGTTTTGGTACACCAGAAATGGGTCCAATTACCACAGGACTAGGAGAAATCTATCAATATACTTTAGAAGTTAAACCAGAATTTAAGAATAATTATTCAGTAACAGATTTACGCACCATTCAGGATTGGGTAGTAAAACGCCAGTTATCTGGAATTAAAGGTGTTGTGGAAATTAACACATGGGGCGGATTTTTAAAACAATATGAAATTGCAATTAGTCCATCGAGTTTAAAAGCGATGCACATTACTACCGCTGATGTTTTCACCGCTTTGGAAAAAAACAATAGTATTGCAGGCGGTGCCTATATTGAAAAAGTGAATCAAAGTTATTTTATCAGAGGCGAAGGTAAAGTTAATTCACTAGAAGATATCGGCAATATTGTGGTTACAACTACAAATGGTTTGCCGGTTTACATCAAGAATGTTGCGCAAATTCGTTACGGTCATGCCAATCGTTTTGGTGCCATCACTGGCAATGGCGAAGGTGAAAAAGTTTTGGGTCAAGTCATGATGCTAAAGGGCGGAAACTCCAAACAAGTTATTGATGATGTAAAGACTAGAGTTACCGAAATTCAGAAATCACTTCCTGAGGGAGTTTACATCAACGGATTTTTAGAACGAAGCGAGTTAGTAGGGAAAACGACTTTTACCGTTGCCGAAAACTTGATTTTAGGATGCTTAATCGTAATTTTTGTTGTGGTACTATTGCTAGGAAATTGGCGTTCTGGCTTGGTTGTGGCCTCTGTAATTCCATTATGTTTGTTGTTTGCCATTTCGTTCATGAATATATTTGGAATCGATGCCAATTTAATGAGTTTGGGTGCGATAGATTTTGGAATTATCATCGATGGTGCTGTGATTATTGTCGAATTTATTGCGTTCCAAATAGCCAGTAAATCAGCTCATTTAGGAAATCTTAGTAAGGAAGAACGCCAGTTAGAGATTGACCAAATCACCTATAAAAGCGCTTCCAAAATGATGAATTCGGCTATTTTTGGCCAATTGATTATTCTAATTGTTTTTATTCCAATTCTATCCTTATCCGGAATCGAAGGTAAAATGTTCAAACCAATGGCAATGACGTTTAGTTTTGCTTTGTTAGGCGCTATGATTTTTTGTTTTACCTACGTTCCTGTCGTTTCTTCATTGTTTTTGAAACCAAAAGAAGAAAATCCAAATTCATTATCCAGCAGGTTAATCCGTAAATTGAATTCTTGGTATTTTCCTATTATTACTTGGGCTATAGCCAATACCAAAAAGGTTTTATATGGCGCGCTTGGTTTATTACTGCTGGCTGCTGGTCTTTTTGCAACCATGGGTGGAGAATTTATTCCTACTCTTGACGAAGGCGATTTTGTAATTCAGCCCGTTTTAAAAACAGGAACATCATTGACTAAGACAATTGCAATTACTACAAAAATTGAAAAAATAATCCTTAAAAATTTTCCAGAGGTCACTCAAGTTGTGAGTAGAATTGGTGCTGCTGAAGTGCCTACTGACCCGATGTCTATGGAAGAAAGCGATGTCATTGTGAAATTAAAACCAAAATCCGAATGGACTTCGGCTGCTACCAAAGATGAATTGGCAGATAAAATAAAAGAAGCTTTAGAAAATCAAATTCCAAATATGGAAATCGAATTTACACAGCCGATAGAAATGCGTTTCAACGAATTAATTTCGGGAACGCGATCTGATGTGGCAGTTAAAGTTTTTGGCGAAGACCTAAGTATTTTGGCTGAGAAAGCTGAGGAAATTAAAAATGCAATTGCAAAAGTGGAAGGTGCTTCGGATATTATCATCGAAAAAACGGAAGGTTTACCGCAAATGTCCGTAGTTTATGATCGTTCTAAAATTGCCCGTTATGGCTTGAATATTGCCGATTTGAACGAAATGATTGCGCTTGGCTTTGCCGGAAAAACCGTTGGAACTGTTTTTGAAGGCGAAAAACGTTTTGATATGGTTGTGCGTCTGGATCAAACCAACCGACGAGATATTGAGGATTTACGCAATTTATACGTTCCAACTCCAAACGGCGAACAAATTCCTTTGCGCGAGTTGGCTTCGATCGAATATACTGAAGGTCCTGCGAAAATTTCTAGAGATAATACCAATAGAAGAATTGTAGTGGGAATCAACGTTAGGAATCGTGATTTACAGAGTGTAGTTACTGATATTCAGCAAATTGTTGCAAACAAAATCAAATTACCATCAGGTTATTATGTTAAATATGGTGGACAATTTGAGAATTTACAAAGTGCCAAAGCCCGACTGATGATTGCAGTTCCGATCGCTTTATTTTTGATTTTTATCCTTTTGTATTTTGCTTTTGGATCTGTAAAAGAGGCGTTAATGGTCTATTCAGCAATTCCGTTGTCAGCAGTGGGTGGTGTTTTGTTTTTATGGATACGTGATTTGCCGTTCAGTATTTCGGCAGGTGTTGGTTTTATTGCACTTTTCGGGATCGCAGTTTTAAACGGGATAGTACTCATTGAACATTTTAAAGAGCTCAAACACCAAGGAATGAAAGATATTGATGCATTAATTTTAAAAGGAACTATTGATAGATTACGTCCGGTATTATTGACTGCAGCTGCTGCCGCGCTAGGATTTTTACCAATGGCAATTTCATCCTCTGCAGGTGCCGAAGTGCAACGACCATTAGCAACGGTAGTCATTGGCGGATTATTTACGGCAACTATTTTAACCATGATTGTATTGCCTATTTTATACAAAGTTTTTGAGGGTCAGTCTTTCAAAAAAGCAAAGTTTAAAAAGAATCAAACTGCTACTTTTATCATTATGTTACTGTCGAGTTCTTCATTTGCTTTTTCACAAAATACTAATCCAGAATTAGATAATTTATTGTCGAAAGCAATTCAAAATAATAAAGGAATTAAAGCGGCTCAATTGCAAGTCGAGAAGGCTAAAGCCAATATCAAATCGGCCAATACCTTTGATAAAACCAATATTTATTACAGTTACGATCAAAATAATTTGGCACTGAATGAACTGCCATTGCGTGTTTTTGGCGTGCAACAACGTTTTGCTTTCCCAACGGTTTACGGAGCGCAGAAAAAAGTGTTTTCTTCTGAATATGAAAAGGAAAAAGCTAGTTTTGAAATTCAAAAAATCAAACTTTCTTTGGCTGTCGCCAGATCGTATCAGCACATTGTTTATTTGCAACATCAAGAAAAACTCTATCAGTATTTGGACAGTTTGTATCAAAATTTCTCTAAAGCAAGCGACAGACGTTTTGAATTAGGAGAAACAAATTATCTCGAAAAAATTACGGCTCAAGCCAAGTTTAGACAAATAAGAACCAAGCTTTCGCAAATTGAGAATGACAAAAAAGCACAATACGAACTGTTGCAGTCCTTACTTCAAACCGATGAAACAATTGTGGTAAAAAGTAATAAAATTACACCCTTAGAATCTTCTATTGATGAAACAAGTAAAACGCTATATACTTCTTATTTAGAAAGTATTACATCTAATTACAAAAGCCAGATTATGTTGCAAAAACAACATTGGCTACCGGATTTTAACCTAGATTATTTTCAAGGTAGAAATAATGGATTATCGCAGTCGTTGTATGGTTTTCAAGTTGGAGTTGCTGTACCCATTTTATTCTCAGGACAGGTTGCAAAAAGTAAAGTAGCACAGCTTGAATTGCAAAGTTGGGAACAACAAAAGCAAAATGAAACCACAAAAATAGAGAAGTACATCACTCAAAAAAAGAATGAATTAGCAAAACATCAGGAGGCAATAAACTACTACAATCAATACGGTAAAAAATTATCGGATGAGATTATAAAGGTGGGAAACAATAGCTACAAGCACGGTGAAATTGATTTCTTTCAATACATCCAAAGTCTAGAAAATGCAACAACAATTCAAGTGGATTACTTAGATACTCTTTTGCAATTTAACCAAACCCAATTAGATTTACAATACCTCAATTTTTAATATTTTACCAATGAAAAACGCACTCTATATAATCACATTATCTCTTTTTTTATTTTCTTGCAAAGAAGTGAAAACGGAAGAATCAGATCCAAAAGATAACGGTTTAATTACAGTATCTGACACTCAATTCAAAACCTCGGGAATGGAGATTGCGAGTCCAACAGAACAGGATTTTGATGTTACCGTAAAAGCATCTGGGAAAATTGACGTACCACCACAAAACCGAGCTAAAGTGAACACTTTTATGGGGGGTTATGTGAAATCGACAACGCTTTTGGTTGGAAATAGAGTCACAAAAGGTCAAGCTTTATTGACTTTGCAAAACACTGAATTTCTGGATATTCAAAAAGAGTATATGGAAGTAGCGGAGCAATTGAATTTCTTAAAATCAGAATACGATCGTCAAAAAACCTTGTACGATGAAAAAATCACTTCGCAAAAAAACTACTTAAAAGCCGAAAGCGACTATAAAAGAGCCAAAGCCATGCATCAAAGTTTACGTGCCAAATTGTTGCTTTTGAATATCAATCCTAAAAATGTAGAAAGAGGAATTTTGACTTCAACTATCACTATTTTTTCTCCAATAACAGGCGATATTGTCATTATGAATGCTAATGTAGGTATGTATGTAGCGCCTTCGGATGTGATTTTAGAAATTGTTGATACGGATCACTTGCATTTGGAATTAGCCGTTTTTGAAAAAGATATATTGAATGTGAAAATTGGACAAAGAATACAATTTAAAGTTCCCGAAGCATCCAAAGAAGTGTTTAATGCCGAAGTACATTTGGTAGGAAAATCAATTGAAGGAAATGACAGAACGATTAATATTCACGGTCATTTAGACGATGCCATAAAGCAAAAACTGTTGACAGGAATGTTTGTAGAATCTGAAATAATTATTGATTCTAAAAAAGGATTAGCGATTCCTGCTGAAGCACTAATGACTGAAAACAATAAAAATTTTGTACTTTTAGTCAAGAATGGAAAAAATGGATATTCGTTCCAGAAAGTAAGTGTTACTGTTGGTTCGAAGTCTGAAAAGTTTGTCGAAATACTGCCAAACACCGCAATATCTGCTTCTTCAAGACTATTGACAAAAGGAGTTTTTGATTTGGTTAATTAATTCATAGCGCTAAAAAAATGAAAATTTAAATACTAACTTAAACTATAAAATTATGAATGATGCACATTTACACCTAGTTGTAAACCATTTTCCTATTATTGGAACAATCCTTGGACTTGGGATTTTAATCGCTGGAATAGTATTAAAAAATAAATCGGTACAAAATACCGCTTATGTGTTATTTGTCATTGCAGCTGTTTTTGGCTTTTTTAGCATGTCTACTGGTGAAGGAGCAGAAGAAATGGTGGAAGATTTCCCTGGAATAGGAAAAGCAATTATTCATGAACACGAAGAAATGGCCGAAAAACTTGCACTTGTTTTGTATGCGCTAGCAATTACATCATTATTTGGTCTCTATTCTAACTTGAAAAACAAGCCAAAAGCAAATCTGGTTTCTTATATTCCGGCAGTAGTTGGAATCATTGCGGTGTTTTTTGCACAACAAACGGGCACAACAGGAGGCGAAGTTCGTCATACTGAAATTAGAACTGAAAGTGCTGCTGTGGATAGTAATACAGAGAAAGTTACTCCTTCCAATGAGGACGAAAAGGAATAAAAATAATATTTTAACAAAAAAGTAATATTTAGTTAAAGTATTAATTGCTTTTTAATTAAAAAAGAATCTATCTTTGCAAAGAAAAATAAAACACATGTTTACAATACAATTACATCATCATCATTTTCATTATTGCTCTCAAGCGATGTGTTAATGGTATGCATGTAAATCATCATATTTAAAAACCCGTTTGAGTACATCAAACGGGTTTTTTATTACCTCACATTGTACTCAAACATTATCATTCTAAAAAAATAAAAAACAAAAAAATGAGTACATTAAAAATTGCAATTCAAAAATCAGGTCGTTTAAACGAAGACAGCATTCAAATCCTAAAAGATGCTGGTATCTCAATTGATAACGGAATCGACCAATTAAAAGCTGAAGCCTCTAACTTTCCTCTTGAAGTTCTTTATTTAAGAAATTCAGATATTCCACAATATTTAATGGATGGCGTAGTAGATATTGCTATTGTTGGGGATAATTTATTGGTTGAAAAAGGTGGAAATATTGAAGTTATTCAAAAATTAGGTTTTTCAAAATGCAAAGTATCTGTTGCTGTTCCTAAATCTTTTCAATACACATCTGTCAAAGATCTTGACGGGATGCGCATTGCTACATCGTATCCTAAAACGGTACTTGATTTCTTTAATTCAAAAGGTGTTACGGTTGACATTCACCAAATTTCAGGTTCGGTTGAAATTGCGCCAAATATTGGTCTTGCTGATGCTATTGTAGATATTGTATCAAGCGGAAGTACCTTGTTTAAAAATAATTTAAAAGAGGTTGAAGTTATTTTTAAAAGTGAAGCGGTGTTGGCTGTTTCGCCAAAAGTAAGTCCAGAATCTCAAAAAATTATCGACACGTTGAAATTCAGAATCGAGTCGGTTTTAAGAGCTAGAAAATCAAAATACATTTTGATGAACGTTCCAAATGATAAAATCGAGGCAGTTGGTAAAATTCTGCCAGTTTTACGTAGCTTAACTGTTTTACCATTGGCACAAGAAGGTTGGAGCAGTGTACACTCCGTAATTGACAAAGACACTTTTTGGGATGTTATCGATCAGTTGAAAGAGGCTGGAGCCGAAGGAATCTTGGTATGCCCAATAGAGAAAATGGTCTTGTAAAAACTTTAGATGATAACTTATTTTTAGTAAAAATTCATTGCGAACTTTGCGAAAACCTTTGTGAACTTTGCTGTTAAAAACAATACAATGAACAAAATATACAATCCAAAACCAGAAACGTGGTCTAGTATTTTAGAACGACCTACAAAAACGGTAGATGATATCGAAGCTACTGTAAAAGAAATTTTCAAAGAAGTACAGAAAAAAGGAGATGAGGCTGTGGTCAAATATACGTCGCTTTTTGATGGCGTTGCAGTAGACACAATGATTGTTACTGAGGCTGAAATTCAGGAGGCTATTGCAGCAGTACCTCAAGAGTTAAAAGAAGCAATTGCTTTGGCAAAGGCTAATATTACAGCCTTTCACCGTGCTCAAAAAACAGAGCGTGTGGCTGTTGAGACTGTACCTGGAGTTTCATGTTGGCAAGAAAAAAGACCTATTCAAAAAGTAGGTTTGTACATTCCTGGAGGAACAGCACCTTTGTTTTCGACTGTTTTGATGCTTTCCGTTCCTGCTGAAATTGCGGGTTGTAATGAGATTGTTTTGTGTTCACCACCTGATAAAGATGGCAAAATTAATCCTGCTATTTTATTTGCGGCCAATTTATGTGGTGTAACTAAAATCATGAAAGTAGGCGGAATTCAAGCCATTGCAGGTTTAACTTTTGGTACAGAAAGTATTCCTAAAGTGTACAAAATTTTTGGACCAGGAAATCAGTTTGTAACGGTAGCTAAACAATTGGCAACACAATTTGGCGTTGCTATTGATATGCCTGCTGGCCCGTCAGAATTATTGATTGTTGCTGATGATACTGCCGTTCCTGCTTTCGTAGCATCGGATTTATTATCACAAGCAGAGCACGGAGCCGATAGTCAGGTGATTTTAGTTTCTACATCAAAAAAATTAATTGATGCTGTTGCTGATGAAGTTGCTAGTCAAATTGAGGCTTTGCCAAGAAAAGCCATTGCCGAGAAAGCCATTGCTAACTCCAAATTAATTTTTGTCGAAAATGATGCTATTGCTTTGGATTTAATTAATGAATACGGACCCGAACACTTTATCATTTGTTCTGAATTTGATGATTTTTATAGCAATAACGTCCTAAATGCAGGATCAGTTTTTATAGGAAACAATACTCCTGAAAGTGCAGGCGATTATGCCTCGGGAACCAATCATACCTTGCCAACGAATGGTTATGCCAAGAATTACAGTGGTGTAAACTTGGATAGTTTTATGAAAACGATGACTTTTCAAAAAATAAACGAACAAGGAATTCAAGCCATCGGAAAAGCAATTGAAATTATGGCCGAAGCAGAAGGATTACAAGCACACAAAAACGCAGTTACATTACGATTAAAAGCACTTGAAAATGGAAAATAAGTTTGATATCACTACTTTAGTTCGGGAGAATGTAAAAAACATGAAACCGTATTCATCTGCTCGTGATGAGTTTGAAGACTTTGATACTGCCGAAATGATTTTTTTGGATGCCAATGAAAATCCGTTTGAAAATGGAGTAAACAGATATCCAGATCCGCAACAAATGCGGGTAAAACGCCTTTTAGCAAAACAACGTCGCGTACAAACGAATCAAATTGTATTAGGAAATGGAAGTGACGAAATTTTAGATTTACTTTTCAGAGCATTTTGTGAACCTAATACTGATAATGTGATTACTTTGCCTCCAACTTATGGCATGTACGGCGTTTTATCTAATTTGAATGCCATAGAAAATCGAGAGGTTTTACTTTCGGAGGATTTTCAGCCAGAGATTGAAAAAATCATGGAAGCAGTTGACGCCAATACCAAAATGATTTTTTTATGTTCGCCAAATAACCCAACAGGAAACTCCTTTTCAGATGAAAAAGTAGCGTATTTGTTGCAAAATTTCAAAGGACTCGTTGTTATTGATGAAGCGTATATTGATTTTTCTAAAAAAGAAAGTTGGATCAATGAATTGGATGAATATCCTAATTTGATTATTACACAAACGCTTTCTAAAGCTTATGGATTGGCTGGAATCCGTTTAGGAATTTGTTATGCTTCTAGCGCGGTTACTACCATATTAAACCGAATTAAACCTCCTTACAATGTAAACGAATTGTCGCAAAATAGAGCGGTAGCAAGACTTGAAGATCAGAAAGCTATTGTAACTGAAATTGAGTCAATTATATCACAAAGAGAACTTTTGATTGAAGCTTTATCAGAAGTGAGTTATGTGGAAAAAATTTATCCTACAGAAGCCAATTTTGTTTTGGTTAAAGTGGATGATGCCAATAAAAGATATGCTGAGTTAATTGCAAAAGGAATTGTAATTCGAAATAGAACCACACAAGCACTTTGTGAAAACACATTGCGTTTGACAGTAGGAACTGAAGGAGAAAATAAAAAATTAATAGTAGCTTTGAAGGCTATTTGAAACTAGTTAGAACCGTTGTTTGCGCGTGAGGGATAGCAGTGGAGCTCTTTGTAATGCCGCGAAGCTGGGCAGTACAAAAGCGGGAACGAATAGCCCGACCCGACTTTTTTTGGAGGGTCACGCCCAAAACTTGAAATATTAAATTAAAATAACAGAACGCAGTTGCAGTTGCCAATGCGTTTATTAGTAGGAATACCATGAAAAAAGTGCTTTTTATAGATCGTGATGGAACGATGGTTTTGGAACCGCATGACTACCAATTGGATAGTTTTGAGAAATTAGAATTTTACCCAAATGCGTTTCAATATTTGGGGAAAATTGCAAAAGAATTGGATTTTGAATTGGTTATGGTTACCAATCAAGATGGTTTGGGAACTGCTTCGCACCCTGAAGAGAATTTTTGGCCGGTGCATAACTTGGTTATGAAAGCTTTTGAAAATGAAGGTGTTGTTTTTAGTGAAGTTTTAATTGATAAAACGTTTCCACATGAAAATGCTCCTACACGCAAGCCAGCGACAGGTTTATTAACTAAATATATCAATAGTTCTGACTATGATTTGGCCAACTCATTTGTAATTGGAGATCGTATTACTGATGTGGAATTAGCGAAAAATTTGGGTGCAAAAGGGATTTTCATCAATACAGATGAAGCATTAGGAAGTGACGA
Organism: uncultured Flavobacterium sp.; assembly: GCA_964566045.1. Lineage (GTDB taxonomy): Bacteria > Bacteroidota > Bacteroidia > Flavobacteriales > Flavobacteriaceae > Flavobacterium. Next base: position 1,333 of record CAZMHK010000102.1, on the reverse strand, counting down.
AATAGCTTCAAAAAGAGAAGAATTAGATTCGGTTATAGCGCTTCAAACCACGGATTGGAGAACGATTTATGAGTTTTTAAAACTAGAGGAACGTTCAGCAACCATTTCTAGAAAGACGAATGAAACTGATATTTACATCAATTTAAATCTAGACGGAACAGGGAAGAGTAAAATTGAAACCGGAATTGCCTTTTTTGACCATATGCTGGATCAAATTGCACGTCACGGGCAAATGGATTTAGAAATTTTAGTGAAAGGTGATCTAGAAGTTGATGAACATCACACTATTGAAGATACTGCTATTGCTCTTGGAGAAGTTTTTGCAAAAGCATTAGGTAATAAATTAGGGATAGAACGTTATGGTTTTTGCTTGCCAATGGACGACTGTTTAGCTCAAGTGGCTATTGATTTTGGTGGTAGAAATTGGTTGGTTTGGGAAACCGAATTCAAACGAGAAATGGTAGGTAAAATGCCAACCGAAATGTTCTTTCACTTTTTTAAATCGTTCTCAGATGGTGCTAAAGCCAATATCAACATCAAGGCTGAAGGTACCAATGAGCACCACAAAATTGAAGCGATCTTTAAAGCTTTTGCAAAAGCAATAAAAGTTGCTGTAAAACGCGATACAGAAAATATGATTTTACCAAGTACGAAAGGTATGCTTTAAAAATGTTTCAAGTTTAAAGTTTCAGGTTGATTCGAGCAACTTTAAACGTTAAACTTGAAACTTGAAACAAAAGTCAAATGAAAATAGTAATTATAAACTACGGAGCCGGAAATATTCAAAGCATCATGTTTGCCATAGAGCGTTTGGGTTTTACAGCTACGCTTAGTAACGATTGGAAGGAAATAAAAGCGGCAGATAAGGTTATTTTTCCTGGTGTTGGTGAAGCAAGTTCTGCGATGAAAATGCTTATCGATAGTGGTCTTGATGTATTAATTCCTACTTTGAAACAACCTGTTTTAGGGATTTGTTTGGGGATGCAATTGATGTGCAACAAATCCGAAGAAGGAAATACGGCCGGTTTGGAAATTTTTGATGTAGATGTGGTTAAATTCACTTCAAAAGTAAAAGTTCCACAAATGGGGTGGAATCAAATTTATAATTTGAAATCAGATCTGTTCAAAGGAATTGCTGAAAAGGAATACATGTATTTGGTACATAGTTTTTATGCGCCAAATTGCCCCGATGCCATTGCTACTACAAATTATGAAGTAGAATATGCCTCAGCATTGAAGAAAAATAATTTTTATGGAACACAATTTCATCCTGAAAAAAGCGGTGATGTTGGCGAACAAATTTTAGGGAATTTTTTAAAATTATAAGATTGAA
>CAZMHK010000101.1:0-11695 GCA_964566045.1 uncultured Flavobacterium sp. | reverse complement strand
CGTTTCTGCCGTTAGAACACCTATCGGAAGTTTTATGGGGGGATTATCTACTGTCACCGCACCACAATTAGGTGCAGCTGCCATTAAAGGCGCTTTAGACAAAATACAATTAAACCCTAATTTAATTGATGAAGTATACATGGGCCAAGTCGTACAGGCTGGAGCAGGACAAGCACCTGCAAGACAAGCAGCACTTTTTGCTGGATTGCCTCACCACGTGGCTTGTACCACTATAAACAAAGTATGTGCCTCTGGTATGAAAGCTGTAATGCTTGGCGCGCAAGCTATTCAATGCGGCGATGCTGAAATTGTAGTAGCTGGTGGAATGGAAAATATGAGTTTGATTCCGCATTACATGAACCTACGTACAGGAACTAAATTTGGTCCTACGACTATGGTTGATGGTATGCAAAAAGACGGATTACAGGATGCTTACGATAACAGTGCGATGGGAGTTTGCGCTGATTTATGTGCTACTGAATACGGATTTTCACGCGAAGACCAAGACGCATTTGCAATTCAATCCTACGAGCGTAGTGCTGCTGCATGGAACGCAGGTAAATTTGATAATGAAGTGGTTCCTGTTGCTGTTCCTCAGCGCAAAGGCGACCCGATCATGGTTACTAAAGACGAAGAGTACAGCAATGTAAAACTAGATAAAATTCCAACTTTAAGTGCTGTTTTCACAAAAGGAGGAACAGTTACTGCCGCTAACGCATCGACAATTAATGACGGAGCTGCTGCAGTAATCTTAATGAGCGAAGAAAAAGCAATCGAATTAGGATTGAAACCATTAGCGTTAATTAAAGGATATGCTGATGCTGAGCAAGAACCAAAATGGTTCACGACAACGCCTGCAAAAGCAGTTCCAAAAGCTTTAGCAAAAGCAGGAATAACATTAGATGATGTTGACTTTTTTGAGTTTAACGAAGCTTTTTCTGTGGTAGGTTTGGCTAACTCTAAAATACTTGGATTAGACGGATCTAAAGTGAACGTAAATGGTGGTGCAGTATCATTAGGTCACCCTCTAGGATGTTCTGGTGTTCGTATCATTGTAACTTTACTTAATGTATTGGAGCAAAACGATGCCAAAATTGGTACTGCTGCAATTTGTAATGGTGGCGGTGGTGCATCTGCAATTGTTGTAGAAAGAATATAATTTTTTTATCAGTTATGAGTTGTATCAGTTGGTACAGCTCATAACTTTTTTAACAATAAATCAAAACCTTCATGTTCGGAATTTGTAATTTAGCCATGATCCCGCTTCGTGCAGAAGCCAGCGACCGCAGTGAAATTGTATCGCAAGTATTATTTGGAGAACACTTTACTGTAGTAGAACAATCCAAACAATGGTACAAAATTAAATTACAATACGACAATTACGAAGGATGGATTGATAGTAAGCAATGCCAACTTATATCCTCTGAAAGTTACAAGCAGCTAAGTAATGAGGCCATCGTTCTCAATGCAGACTTAATTGATTACATTACAGCGCCGTCTAATTTTATGTTGCCTATTCCACTGGGAGCATCGCTTTCCTTTTTGCACCATCCTGAAATTAACAATACACAATTTGAATTCGAAGGCACTAAAACTAGTGGTAAAAAAGAAAAATTCAACCTCATCAACACGGCATTACTGTACTTGAATGCTCCTTATTTATGGGGCGGAAAAACACCTTTTGGTATTGATTGTTCTGGTTTTACGCAAATGGTGTATAAATTAAATGGTCATTCTCTTTTACGAGACGCATCGCAACAAGCAACTCAGGGTGAAGCGCTAAGTTTTATTGAAGAAAGTGAGCCGGGAGATTTGGCTTTTTTTGACAATGAAGAAGGTAGTATTATTCATGTCGGTATTATCATGGCTGATAACTACATCATTCACGCTAGCGGTAGAGTGCGTATTGACAGACTCGATCATTTAGGTATTTTTAATGCCGAAACCAACAAACACACTCATAAGCTACGTGTAATAAAAAAAATAATTTAAACGCTATTGAGTTACAATTCCGTTTTGGTCAACTAAATACAGTAGCGAAGCCATCGCAGCAGCTCCCAATTCAAGCTCTCTTTTATTGACAGCATCAAACGTATCATTAGCTGCATGATGATGGTCAAAATAACGTTGCGAATCAGGTTGTAAGCCTACTTTTACAATTTTCTTAGATTGTAACGGTCCAATATCAACTCCCGAATTTCCTTTTACAAATTTGTGAATCAAATACGGTTCAAATAAAGTACCCCAATTTTTGATTTGGTTAAAGTTAGCCTCATCTCCATCAATAGAGAAACCTCTTGGCGAAAAACCTCCCGCATCACTCTCTAGTGCAAAAATATGGTTCTCTCCTTTTTTAGCCGACTGATTTTCATACTCTTTACCACCACGAACGCCATTTTCCTCGTTCATAAACAACACCACTCGCAAAGTGTTTTTTGGCTTGTAACCAATATTTTTGAAGATATTTAAAACTTCCATACTTTGTACACAACCCGCTCCATCATCATGTGAACCATCGCCTAAGTCCCAAGAATCAAGGTGACCTCCTACTACCATAATTCGCTCTGGATGCTCAGTACCTGTCATTTCCGCCACCACGTTGTACGACAGTACATCATCAAAAGTTTGACACGATTGCTTTAGATAAAAAGTTGCATTAGGGTTCGATTTTAAACTTTTGCTCAATAATTCAGCACCATTAGTACTAATTGCAGCTGCAGGAATTCGTTGTTCTTTACTAATATCGCCGTAATTAGTAGCACCCGTATGTGGTAAATCATCCATGCGCAAATTCATTGAACGAACAATTACTGCCAAAGCACCTAATTTTCCAGCCTCTCTAGCTCCAGATGATCTTTGGTCCACACAACCACTGTAGGCTTTAAAAGTCTCTACAAATTCAGGATTCATTGGTCGGTTAAAAAACACGATTTTTCCTTTTACTTTTGCTTCGCCCAAAGCAGTTAATTCTTCCAGACTTTTTACTTCAATCACGCTAGCATTTAAACCTGATTTTGGAGTCGCCACCGATCCGCCCAAAGCGCATATCGGGAAAGTAATTTTTTGTTTTCCTATCTGTAAATAACCTACTTCTTTTTCGCCTCTCACCCATTTTGGCACCATTACTTCTTGAAGATACACTTTGTCAACACCTAAAGTTTCTAATTGTGCTTTGGTATATAAAACCGCTTTTTCGGCACCCGGAGAGGCTGATAATCGAGAACCAATATTGTTAGATAAATGATCCAGCCAAGGATAACATTTGGCTTTGGTTAATGATGATTTGTAAATTTCTTTTAAGGTTTGCTCCGCAGTGGTTTGTGCAAGGAGCGGTAATGTGCCGCAGAGAAGTGCAGCCATAACAATTGATTTTTTCATAATAAATTTATACTGTCTAAAAATTCTTAATTTAATTCCATTTTGGGTTTGATTCGCAATTTCGTAATTCCAAACGAATAATGTTAGAGTAATTTTAAAAAAGTAAATTTTATATTGTGCTAAAATTATTCGTTTTGTAGCTCTAAAGGTGTTTTTTTTGAATAATTTTCATTTGAACAGTGGATTATAGAATTCATGGATATTTCTCATGCTTCTATTTTATAAGTCCAATTTAACAAAACCACAGAAGATTTTTACTTTAAATTCAATCGCTCAATTTTATTACCAATCGTAAATAATTTCATCTCATTTTCTAAAACACTAAACTCATCTTTCAAAACGCTTTGAATAATTTTCCCGCTTTTTAAAAGCATTATTTCATCGCAAGTATCACTTAAAGTCGAGAAAATATGAGACGATATAATAATTGATTTCCCCATTTCTTTAAGTTTTTTGATTATTTCGATTATGATTATATTACTTTGAATATCAACACCATTAAAAGGCTCGTCTAAGATAATAACTTTGTTTTCTTGTAATAGTAAAGCAGTTAATGCCAATTTTTTTTTCATTCCTGTTGAATATTTTACCGCATATTCATGTAGTGGTAAATAAAAAATATTTCTTTCACCCAAATCAGTAATCAAAATATTTCTAGCATTGCACAATAACCTGATATACTCATTACCGGTTATTTTTGGAAAAAAGTAAGGTTCTGTTTGTAAATATCCTAAAGAATTTTTTAGCACTCCAAATTCATATTTTACTATTCCTTCATGCTTTTCTAATCCAGCAATACAGTTAAATAAGGTTGTTTTTCCTGCCCCATTTTCTCCGACTATTCCATACACTTTTCCATTCAAAAAATTTAAATTTATGTTTTCTAAAACTATTTTAGATCCGTATGATTTTGACAAATTTTCAATACTAATCATTATAATGTCTCTTTTAATTTTTTAAGTGACTGCATGTATAAATAGGGAATAATAAACAATAATAATGGTGGAAGCCATAAAGTTAGTCCAAATACAATTCCATATCTGATATTTAATCTATCTGGAAAAATGGAGTACTTTGCCAGCATAGCTGTTAAGATAAATAGGTAACCTAAAAATTGAAAAAACAAAATTATTTCAATCTCAGAATAAAAAAACACCGATAGACCTATAATTATTGGCAAACTTAAAAATGTTGCATAAAGTAAAATGATCTTTAACTTGTATCTAATAAAATCTTTTGGTGACTTAGAAAAAATCCATACATAAAATTTATCTTCAGTAGTTGTGTAATAGTTTAAACAGGATAGCATAACCACAATGAGCGAAAAAATTCCTAAATTAAAATTATGCACACTAATAGACATAAATGTCAAAAAATAAGCAAGTGTGTATATGTAATAATTTGATCTAAACCCAACAGCAAACTCAAATGGATATTTGTAAAAAGGAGTTGGAAACGTAAAATTAGCTTTGGTTTTAAAGCTCATTAGCGACAAAAAACAAACTGTGATAAAAAGAATAACAGCAATAAAATATTTTTCTTGATAACATAAAAAAATTATGAATGCACTATAAACAATTAAGTTTTCGAGAATTCTTATTTTGAAATATTCAACTCTTGAGAAATGAAGCTTTAAAAATTCATCTTTATGTATTTCATATAAACTTACTATCACACCTAAAGAAATCACCATAAAGATATAGCCAGCATATTGCGTTTTTTCAAATAATTTATTTGATGAAAATACAAATACACAAAAACCTACCACATAACCTATTATTGGTTCAATACCCCACTCGGTTAATTGTCTATTCAACATTTTGAGCCGTAAAATAAAATATTCTTTCATTTTAATAAATGGATTGATTGCAAGTAACGTCCCGCAGCTCTCACGATGTTTAGGACTAAATTAAGATTTAATTTTCGGTTAATCACTAATTTTTCAAATTTAAGACCAACTTTAAATTAAGCCTAAAACCCAAATATCCTGAAACCGCTGTTATGCAACGTTTTTTTATTCAACAAATCTCACCAATCCTTCACTTACTAACCATAATTGTTTATATTTTATTGGTATGATTTCTTCGCCTTTTTTGTTAATGAAGCCCGATTTTCCATTTAGTTCAACGTAAGCAAGATCATCAACAAATGGATATGCATAATCATAAATAGTCGGAATAATTATTTCTCCTTTTTTATTGATATATCCATATTTTTCATTCTTTTTAATAATGCTTAAATTACTGGTAAAAAATGGGAAATCACTCTTTTCTGAACTAAATTTGATTTTGTTGTTTTTATTTATGAAACCATAAGTTTGTTCATTTTTAATAAACGCTAATTCATCAAAAAAAGGCTCTGCTTCTTCATACTCAAAAGGAATTTTAACCTCATTTTTTCTATTAATAAAACCCCATTTATTTTTTTGCTTAACTGCGATTAAGTCTTCAGTAATATTAAAAGCTACTTCATCATAAATTGCTTGTATTACTTCTAATCCAGCTTTATTAATAAAACCATATTTATTTTTTCTTTTTACAACAAATAACTCTTTGTCTTCAATGAGATAAATGTTTTCATAAATTGGGTCAGTAATAATTTTATTATCCAGTCCTATCAGTCCTTGAAGTTTTTTACTCTCCACATTTTTTTCATAAACCAACAATGAATCTTTTTCAAAATAGTCTGATTTTATATTATATTCTGTCTGTGAATTGAAAATTATTTTTCCACTATTGTCAAGTATTTGATTACTGTCTTTTGAAATTATTCCTTTGAAATGATTGAAACCAAAAAAAAGTATCATATTATATTTAAATTCAGATAATTCATTTCCATTTCTATTTATTAATCCATATTTTCCATCTTTTTTGGCAATACCAGTATTTCCATAATAAAAATAAGTTTCTTGATATTGTTTAAATAAAATTTCTGTGCCTTTCTTATCAATATATCCATAAGTTGAATCTTTTATAATATTTGCAAAACCATCATAAAAATCAGATGCCATATCGTAGATAGGATTAATTCGAATTTTGCCTTTTGTATCTAAAAATCCAACTTTAGAAGTGTTTTTAGCTCGTGGTTGAAAATATAGAATTCTTAATAACTTTTCAGCTTGTGAATTCTTTTCTGTTTTGTAAGGACTTTTTCCTAAAAAAGTAATAATTTTTATATCAGCTTCTATTGTTTTTTGTGAGAATAGGAGTTGACCTAATAATAAAAATATGGTTAAAATTAATTTTTCTTTATTTTTCGTAAAATTATTCATGTTTATTAGGATTTATAGGTTTTTAAAATGTTGCATAACCATAAACTAAGTCCATCGTTTAATCGCATCTGTTACAACTATTTTTCTAATGGCTCAAAACTAACCGCTGTACCACCACCGGCAGCCAAGATTAATTTTAGTTTTGATTTACTAGTGACCGTCATTGTTTTGATTTGGTATGCAATTGGATTGTTTTTCCAGTGTGCGTTGGTTGCATCGGCATATACAATTGCTTTGTATTTTTTACCTGGAGTAAGAAAATCCAATTTCACCTCTGAAGATCTTGCGTTTTCATCGGTGATGGCTCCTAAAAACCATGTTTCTTTTCCTTTTGTTTTTCGGGCAACTGTTACGTAATCTCCGGGTTCAGCTTCTAAATATTTACTTTCATCCCAATCTGTTTCCACAACTTTGATAAACTGAAAAGCATCTGGATATTTCTCGTAATTCTCAAGCAAGTCAGCTGCCATTTGTAACGGCGAATACATGGTTACATACAATGCCAGTTGTTTAGCAAGAGTAGTATGTACCTGCTCCATTTTGTTTTTGTCGTAATAGCTCATTTTTACTTCAAAAATTCCCGGCGTATAATCCATCGGACCTCCCAATTGTCTGGTAAATGGTAAAATGGTTTCGTGTGCAGGCGGATTCCCAATACTCCAAGCATTAAATTCGTTACCTCGAGCCGCTTCGGCAGCGATATAGTTGGGATACGTTCTTCCAAAACCAGTTGGTCTTGAGGATTCATGAGAGTTGATCATAATTTTATAATCGGCAGCGCGCTTTGCAACGAAATTAAAATGGTTTACCATCGATTGTCCGTCATGAAACTCACCACGCGGAATAATTTTACCCACATAACCCGATTTTACGGCTGGATACTCGTATTTTTTCATCAAATCAAAAGCGCGATCCAGGTGTCTTTCATAATTCCCTACCGATCCCGATGTTTCATGATGCATAATCATTTTGACGTTTTTTTCTTTGGCGTAAGCCGAAAGCGCTGCAATATCAAAATCAGGATACGGCGTTGTAAAATCAAAAACTTCCTCTTTCCAGTTGCCATTCCAATCTTCCCAACCTACATTCCAACCTTCAACCAAAACGCCATCAAAACCGTTTTTGGCAGCAAAATCAATGTATCGTTTGGTATTTTCAGTAGTTGCACCATGTTTCCCTGAGGCTTTTGGTGCATCCGCAAAATTAGTAGCATTTTGAGATCCTGCATAATCCCAAGTAGATTTTCCTACGTGCATTTCCCACCAAATACCAACATATTTCATCGGTTTTATCCAAGAAGTATCCTCAATTTTTGAAGGTTCATTCAGGTTCAAAATCATTTTAGAAGCTACAATATCTCTGGCATCATCGCTGATCATAATGGTTCTCCAAGGCGATACGCATGGTGTTTGCAAGTAGGCTTTGTCACCTATGGCATTTGGAACTAATTCAGCTTTTAATTTATAATTTGTCACATCGGCATTCAAATGCATTACGGGATAATTAACAACTGCCGCTTCAAAAATGTTGAGATACAAACCAGATGGTGCTTTCATCATCAATGGGGTTTGAACGGTATATTTTCCGGGAATCGATTTTACTCCAATACCGTTGTTCATATTGATTTTGGAATTATCAATCTCTGAAAACCTCGTTTCGTTGTATTCGTATTCATTACTATCAAAATCACCCGGAATCCAAAATACTTTGTTGTTTTCGGTTAGATTAAATTGGGTAACCTCATCAGAAATGATGAAATAATTCAGCTCCGCTTGTTTTGGAAAATCATATCTAAAAGCGACACCTTCATCAAAAACTCTAAAAATGATATTCATTTTCACCTTCGTTTCTTTGTTGATGAGCGAAAGAGTTAGTTCATTGTAGTGATTTTTAATACTTGACTGTTCTCCTAAAACCGGTTTCCAAGATTCATTGAAACTAGATGTTTTTGAATCCAGAATATCAAAATTAGCATCCAAAGCTGGTTTATCTTTTAATTTGATCCCAAGAGCGCTTTCTAAAACCGTTGGCTTATTTTTGTAATTCACAGAGTAGCTTGGTTGCCCATTGGCAGCTAGTTTAAAATTTACTGCAATTTTGCCAGATGGTGATTGAACCCTTTGAGCAACAGCAAGATTAACAAAGACCATTAGGGAAATAAGCATTACTTTTTTCATTTTTTTTGTGATTTTATTTGTTTAACAATTCAAAAACTTGTTTGGCAATTTCAACTTCTTCATTGGTTGGAATCACTAAAATTTTTGTTTTTGAATCGGCTGTATTGATTTCGCGAATTTCTTTGGATCGTGTTTCATTCTTAGATGCATCTAATTGTAACCCGAAATAATCCATTTCTGAACAAACTAATTTCCGGATATAAGATGAATTTTCTCCGATTCCTGCAGTAAAAACAATCGCGTCTAAACCGTTTAAAACAGCAGCATAAGAACCGATATACTTTTTGATGCGATATGCGTTCATAGCCAAAGCCAACTGACAATCAGTATCGCCACTTTCTGCTCTTGATTCAATATCTCTTAAATCGCTGTAACCCGTAAGTCCTAACATACCGCTTTGTTTTTGAAGCATGGTATTTACGGCATCGAGCGAATATCCTAAAGTATTCACCAAATAAAAAATAACCGATTGATCGACATCACCGCTACGAGTACCCATAATTAATCCGTTCATCGGACCAAAACCTAAGGTATGATCGATACTTTTTCCGTCTTTAATAGCAGTCATGCTGCAACCATTACCAAGATGAATGGTAATAATTTTTGAACCTGATAAATTTGTATTTTGTTTTAAGTAGTCAATTGCTTTTTGTGAAACATACTTGTGACTGGTACCATGAAAACCATATAATCTAATTTTACTGTCGGTAAAAAGATGTTTGGGAATAGGATATTGATGCGCTACCACTGGAATTGTTTGGTGGAAAGCAGTGTCAAAAACAGCAATTTGTTGTGCTGATTTAAAGATCTCTTCAGCAACAGCAATTCCCTCTAAATTAGCTGGATTGTGCAATGGAGCCAAGTCAAAAAGTTGTTTTATTTTTTCTTTGACATCTTCCGTAATTTGCACGGTTTCGGTAAAATCGCTTCCGCCATGAACCACGCGATGTCCTACGGCTTTAATTTCGTCAGTACTTTTGATCACTCCTATTTTTTCATCCATCAACAAATTGGCGATTTTCTCTAAACCTATTTTATGATTCGGAATCGAAAGTATTTCCTCTAATTTGGTAGAACTTGTTACGTAAGTTAAATTAGAACCTTCGAGGCCAATTCGGTCAATCATCCCAGAGCAAATCACCTCGCCAGAAGGCATTTCAAGTAATTGATATTTAATCGATGAACTTCCTGAATTTATTATTACTATTTTCATTTAATTTTTATTTTTTTATGGTTCTAAGGTTCAAAGGCACTAAGGCGCTTAGTTACTTAGAACCTTAGTACCTTTTTATAATCCTTGTGCTTGAATTGCCGTAATCACGACAGTATTAATGATATCGTCAACCGTACATCCGCGACTTAAATCATTAACCGGTTTGTTCAATCCTTGCAACATTGGGCCAATAGCCAGCGCTCCCGTTTCTCTTTGTACAGCTTTATAGGTATTATTTCCTGTGTTTAAGTCGGGAAAAATAAGAACACTTGCTTGACCTGCCACTTCCGAATTGGGTAATTTACTTTGGCCTACAGCCATATCAACGGCGGCATCGTATTGTATAGGTCCTTCAATTTTTAAATCAGGACGTTTTTGGCGAACGATCTCGGTAGCCGTGCGCACTTTATCGACCTCATCACCTTTTCCAGATGCTCCAGATGAGTAAGAAAGCATGGCAATTTTTGGTTCAATACCAAAAGCCAAACTTGAATCGGCAGATGAAATAGCTATTTCAGCCAGTTGTTCTGCTGTAGGATTTGGGTTAATGGCACAGTCTCCAAACACAGAAACTCGATCCTCTAAACACATAAAAAATACGGATGAAACCACTGATGAATTGGGTTTGGTTTTAATAAACTGTAAAGCCGGTAAAATCGTATGTTGAGTGGTATGTGCCGCACCAGAAACCATTCCGTCAGCGTGACCTTTATACACCATCATCGTCCCGAAATACGAAACATCTTCCATTAAATCTTTGGCCATACCAATGGTTACATTCTTCGCTTTGCGCAATTCGTAATAGGTATTGACATAATCATCGTAATGTTTAGATTCGATAGGATTTATGATTTCAACTTTATCAAAATCAAAATACAAGCCTAATTCCGCTACCTTACTTTCTATTTGTTTCTTGTTGCCAATAATCGAAATGTCTACAACATCCATTTCGAGCAATCGAGATGCCGCCATCAAAATTCGATCGTCATTCCCCTCAGGCAAAACAATGTGTTTGCGATGTTGTTTGGCGCGCTGAACCAAGTTATATTGAAACATTTTAGGAGTCATTCCTTCAGGTTCAAAAGTGATTAACTTTTCGGAAAGCAAATCTAGTTCGACAAATTTTTCGAAGGTAGAAATCGAAAGTTCAATTTTCTGTTTGTTATTCGCGTAAATTTTCGACTTTATACTGCCAATTTTATTGGTGATGTAGTACGTTCCTTCCTCTACTGCAATTATAGGTACAATGGTTGAGAGACCTTCAATTAGTTTTAGAATACTGATTTCAGGCAAAATATTTCCGGTAAGAACAATACCTGAAATCGATGGATAATTAGCCGATTCATTAGCTTGTAAGGCTCCCAAAATAATATCTGCACGATCACCAGGAGTGATTACCAAACTATTATCCTTTAAATGCAATAAATAGTTACGAAGCTGCATGGCTCCAACGCTAAAATTACCAGTTTGATTATTCAAATGGGCTTCGCCAAACAATACTTTTGCACCTAATTCTTTTACAATTTCTTGAACGGTCGGGTTATTTAAATTATATATCAAAGGGATGGCATTGACCAAAATACCTTTTGGCAAATTTTTAGTGAGTCCGTTGGTAACTAATTCAATGTTTTCGGGCTGCACTTTATTGGCAATTAC
>CAZMHK010000100.1:0-11751 GCA_964566045.1 uncultured Flavobacterium sp. | reverse complement strand
AAATACATTCGAAATGTATCGTTGATTGATGTGGAAGATTTGCGATGGAACAATTACTTTACCGAAGCTGAAAACCGAAACCATTTTATACTATTCCATTCATGAGAATTATTTCAGGAAAATACAAAGGACGACGCATTTTTCCTCCAAAAGGACTACCTGTTCGTCCTACAACCGATATGTCCAAAGAGGCATTGTTCAATGTTTTAAACAATCATTTTAATTTTGACAGCCTAAAAGTACTAGATCTCTTTGCAGGAACAGGCAATATAAGTTACGAGTTTGCATCCCGTGGAAGCACACCTATCACTTCTGTTGATGGCGATTTCGGTTGCGTAAAATTCATCAAACAAGTAGCTGCCGAATACGATTTTAATATTGCTGCTACTAAAAGTGATGTTTTTGCTTACTTAGAAAAATGTAAAACGTCCTACGATATTATTTTTGCGGATCCGCCGTACAACTTAGATCAAAAAACATTTGAGCGCATTGTAGCGTTAGTTTTTGAGAAGCAATTGCTAAATGAGGATGGTATGATGGTTATTGAACATTCAAAATACACAAAACTCGATCATATGATGCATTTTTCTTTCCAAAAAAGTTATGGGGGATCGATTTTTAGTTTTTTCGAAATTGAAAGTGATGAGGATGATGACGAAGACGATGTTAAAGTAATTCCCTTAGATCAAGGAGAAGAAGAATAAAGTTACTCAATAAAAAAGCGCTCAGTGAGCGCTTTTTTTATAAAATTATACTTAGACATCATATATCTACCAAATTTGAAGCTGACTACAAATCAGTGGTTACATCATTTAGTTTACTGTTTTTTTGGCTAAAGCCGAAGTAAATTACTAATCCTAAAAGCAACCAAACTCCAAAATAAATCCAATTCCAAACACTTAATTCTGCCATCATGTACAAGCAACAAATTAAACCTAAAAGCGGAATTAAAGATAAATTAGCGCGATAAGCCCAAGCAGTAAGTCCTATTAAGCTCAAAAGGAAAATCCACATTGGAATTTTATGTTTGAACAAACTAAAACCTGACTCGTATTTTAAAGCATCAGCAACAGGCAAACCTTTTACAACTTCTGCATACTTTGCTTCATCATCTTGGTATTGATTTAAAATTTGCTCTAAATCTGGAGTTTCTATTGTAGCATTTTTAGCATCCAAACCAACTAAATAATCATATACTTTTGTAGTTTCTTCTTTGGTTAAGCTAGTAATAATGGCTGCAGAAGAATTTGTCTGAGTTTCATTTGTAACAAAATCCATTGTGGCTTTTTTGTTGTACACAAAAGCATAAACAACACCAATCAAAAGCAAAATTGGCATAATAAATTTAGCATTCACATACGGCGTTTTGAATTTCCCTCGTGGGATATCTGGTTTATTTTGAAGTACTAAAACTCCAGCACAAACTAAAACAAAGGCAAATAAGGTACCTATACTACACAAATCAGTAACTAAAGTCAGATTCAAAAACAAGGCTGGAACTGCAACTACAAAACCTGTTACAATAGTGGCATACGAAGGTGTTTTGTATTTTGGGTGCACTTTTGAAAAACGTTTCGGTAATAAACCATCACGACTCATACTCATCCAAATACGAGGTTGTCCCATTTGAAAAACCAACAATACACTTGCCATAGCCACCACTGCACTCACAGCAATAATTCCCGACATCCATTTCAAGTCTAATTTTTCAAAAACAAAGGCTAACGGATCGCCTACATTTAGTAAATCGTAAGAAACCATTCCGGTTAAAACTAACGCAATAGCAATGTATAAAAGGGTACAAATAATGATCGCCCACATCATCCCACGAGGTAAATCGCGTTGTGGATCTTTACATTCTTCAGCAGTTGTAGAAATAGCATCAAAACCAATATAGGCGAAAAATACAGCTGACACTCCTTTTAAAACTCCAGAAACACCATTTGGTGCAAACGGGTCCCAATTGGCTGTATCTACATAAAAAATTCCTACAGCAATTACCAATAGTACGATACATAATTTGACAACTACCATGATATTACTAGCATTGCGGGATTCCTTCATACCACGATAAATCAAAGCAGTAATTAAAACAATGATTAACAAGGCAGGCAAATCAGCTACAAAATGAAACGAGCCAATAACCGGTGCGGTTTGCCAAGCATTGTGAGCATTTTGCAAAGCCGGACTCAAATTAGCAAAATCTTTACCACTTTGCATTAGCGCCATCGCTTCATCATATCCGCGAGAAGCTGATAAATAATCCATTTGAACCCATTGTGGTAAGTGAATACCACCACTTTGTAGTAAGCCAGTGAAGTAATCACTCCACGAAATGGCTACTGTTATATTTCCCACAGAATACTCCATAATCAATGCCCAGCCAATAATCCAGGCGATGATTTCACCAAAAGCAACATACGAATAGGTGTATGCACTTCCTGAAACCGGCACCATTGATGCAAATTCAGCGTAAGCAAATGCGGCAAAACTACAGGCAACTGCAGTAAAAAGAAACAAAAATATTACGGCAGGTCCGCCATCGGCACTAGCTTTACCAATCGTACTAAAAATACCAGCTCCTACGATTGCTGCAATTCCAAATGCGGTCAAATCTCGGGCTGTCAAGTGCTTGCCTAAGGCTGCGTGGCCATCAGCATTGTTTTTTTCAACTTGCTTTAAGATATCTTGAACGGTTTTTTTTCTAAATAAGCCCTTTAATGCCATCTTGTATTTTTATCAATTAAATTTATAATCTGTAATTTTTGCAATTTTATGTTGTTGATTCTGCAAAATAACTTCAAAAATCAAAAGTATAAAACTAATTGTATTATCATAGTTTGTTACTCTTTTTTTTTCAAAAACTAAACGTTTCGGTGCGACACGAGGTTTGGGATGAAATATTAGATATTATTCTTTTAAGCTCAAATTTTCTAAGTACAATACCATTTTGCCATCAAGACAAATGCATAAATACTTTGTTACAGCTGTTCGCAGTCTTACTCACTAATTGTTTGTACCTAAATATTCGATATTTTGAGCAAAAAATTTTGCCATTTCTTTGTTTAAGTATTTTTCATATTCGGTTGATTCATTTCTTTGATTGCTTATCCAGACCATCGCATAAGCAATTATTTGTTCAGGTAAATATCCTTGACAACTCATTTGCCAACCTGAATGAGAAATGTTTTGGAATTTGGAATGTTGAAATCTTGAGTTACCTAGAAAAATTCCAAAACCATATGCTATAGCTGTCAATTCAGTTAAATATTCATCATTCTCTTCAATTCTGTTTTCACCAAGCAAAATAAAGCGAGACAATTCAATAGCAATTGTGGCAATTAAGGAAAGAGAGTTTTTTAGTTGTTCTTTTTCAATGTAAATTATTTTTTCATTTTCAAATTCTTCATAGGCCCCAGTTGCACTCAGCCATTGTCCATTAATATCTTCTGGGCTAGATAGAATTGTTCCATCATTCATTTCTATTGGTTGATTGGAAAAGTATTCAATTCGAATGTTAGAATCTTCTATTTGCATTAACTCTTTTGTTCTTTCTAGAACGAATACGGCATCCTCTTCATTACCTTTGAAAGTCCAATTATAAAAATTTTTAGTTGGAGTAATTGTTATTAAATTATCGAAGTGTTCATTGCCCAAAATTTCACGAAGGAATATAAAACTTTCCTCAATCCATTTTTTATCATCTTCTGTAACTGACGGTTTTTTCTTTTTATTCCAAAACATATTGAATTCCTAGGTTTTTTTTAAAATAATTTCGCTGACCTTTATTTTGTTATCTTTGAGTTAAATTATTCTATCGTTTTGCAAAGCAAATCTTCATTTAAAGCAAACAATCTCTCAAAATAGAAACAGGATGCAAGGCTTGACGCGACGTACCGTCAAAAATTTGATGCCTGCAACTTGTTCCTGCTGCGGCAATAGCTGTGTTAGTTGCAGTGTTCCTCACTTTTGGAAAAAGAGTATCCTCGCCCATTTGCATACTAATTTCATAATGCTCTTTTTCATATCCAAACGATCCCGCCATACCACAACAACCCGAATTATAAATGGTTACTGTTGTGTTGCTTGGTAAATTTAGCATTGCAAAAGTAGCTTCAATCGTACTCAAAGACTTTTGATGGCAGTGTCCATGTATTTTAATCTGTTTTTCTTTATCAGAGAAATTTTTAGCTGAAACATTTCCTTTGGTGATTTCTTGTTTAAAAAACTCTTCGATAGTATGCGTATGCGCAGCCACTTCTTTGGCTTTTTCTGCATCGTCTGCTAAGCGCAAATATTCGTCTCTAAAAGTTAAAATTGCCGAGGGTTCTAAACCAACTAATGGTAAGTCTTCAGAAATAAATCCTGAAAAAATAGTAACATTGGCATTGGTAATCGCTTTGGCTTGTTCTAAAAAACCTTTGGAAATAAAAGCCCTTCCGCTCTCTTCATGATCAACTATAAGCACTTCGTAACCCAAAGCCGATAGCAATTCATACGCATCGACGCCAACTTGCACATCATAATAATTGGTAAATTCATCTACAAATAATACTAATTTTCCGTTTGGAAATTCAGTTTGCTTTCTTTTTTGCTTAGCCAACCATGATCTAAAAGTGTTCGTCGCTAAGTGTGGTACAGTGCGTTCTTTGGCAACGCCCATTTTATTTTTCACCAAAGGCAAGTTTGCAATCCAATTGGTTATTCTCGGGGTGATACTTCCTAACGCATTTAGTCTCGCATTGTAAGCAAATATTTTATTTCGAAGCGTGAAACCATTTGCTTTTTGGTACTGATACAAAAATTCAGATTTTAAGGCTGCTACGTCAACATTACTAGGACACTCGCTGGAGCAAGCTTTGCAACTCACACACAATTCAAACACCTCGTATAACTCTTTATGGTCAAATTTATTTTCTTTTTCAGAATGTGTCAAGTATTCTCGCAATGCATTAGCACGTGCTCTAGTAGTATCTTTTTCGTTGCGAGTTGCGCGGTAGCTCGGACATAAAGTACCACCTGCTGACGGTAGTTTGCGACAATCGCCCGAACCATTACATTTTTCGGCAACACGCAAAATTCCCATACTATCTGAAAAATCTTGAATGGTTGTAATGTTGGGCTCTTCTCTACCCGCTTCAACACGCAAATTCTCGTCCATTTTTAACGCATCAACTATTTTACCCGAATTCATGATTCCGTTTGGGTCAAATGCTTTTTTGATTCGCTTGAGTAATTCGTAATTTTTATCACCAATCATAAATGGCAAAAACTCCCCGCGTACAATGCCATCACCGTGTTCACCACTTAGTGAACCGCGGTATTTTTTAACCAAAATAGCGACCTCGGTAGCAATATTTCGAAATTGGTGCACACCTTCTTTTGTCTTTAAGTTTAAAACAGGTCGAAGGTGAATTTCTCCGGCGCCGGCATGTGCATAATAAATAGCACTTTGACCGTGGCGTTCCATCATTGCCGAAAAGTCAGCTATATAATTAGGTAAATCACTTAATTCTACTGCAGTATCTTCAATGCTATCGGCTGCTTTATCATCGCCAACAATACTGCCCAAAAGACCTAAACCTGCTTTTCTAAGTTCATTTATTTTGTTGATATCATCACCGTAAATTTTCGGTAAGGCATAACCAAAATTCTGCTGTTGTAAATCTAAAATTAAAGCGTCAGCTTGTTTTTCGGCATCCTCCATACTGATTTCGGAAGCCACTTCAAGCATTAAAACTGCTTTAGGATCACCTTGAATAAAAAATCGATTTTTAGCTTGTTCCCTGTTGGTTTTGGTACAATCTAAAATGGTATCGTCCATCAATTCGCAAGTATACAAACGGTGTTTCATCGCTGTTACAACCGCTTCGAGACTTTCTTGAACGGAATCAAAATGGGCTACAACCATCACATTATTGGCAGGCGGTAATGCATCTACCTTCAAGGTTACTTCAGTTGTGAACGCCAATGTACCCTCGCTTCCGCAAAGTAATTGACCAACGTTGATATGGGAATTTGTTCCTCCAAAAAGTTCCGATTGCAATAAAATATCTACTGCATAGCCCGTATTGCGCCTGTGAATTTCAGGTTTTGGGAATTCTCTTTTAATTTCGAGTTGCTGCTCTTCGTTAGAAAGTTCCTCAAATAAAGTTCGGTAAATTTGACTCTCTAAAGTAGAACCTTTCATTTTTTGTCTGAACTCAGCCGTTGTAATATTTTCAAAAACAGCAGATGAACCATCACTTAAAACGGCTTTTATCTTGACAATTTTATCGCGAGTCACACCATATCGAATTGACGTAGTTCCTGAAGAGTTATTTCCTACCATGCCACCAATCATGCATCGATTAGAAGTAGATGTGTTGGGACCAAAAAATAATCCTTGTGGTTTTAAGTACAAATTCAATTCGTCACGAATAACTCCCGGTTGCACCGTTACTGTTTGCGTTTCCGCATCAAAAGCTTTAATCGCCGTAAAATGTTTCGACACATCTACAATTATTCCGTTTCCTACGGTTTGTCCTGCCAATGAAGTTCCTGCGGTGCGCGGAGTTATAGAAATTTTATGCTTTGCAGCAAAAGTGATGATTCGAGCAATATCTTGTTCCGTTTTTGGGAAAGCGACAGCCAAAGGAAAAATGCGGTAAGCAGAAGCATCCGTCGCATACAAAATTTTGTGCAAATCATCGTAAACTAAAGTTCCATCCAGCTCTTGCGCTAATTGTTCTAATTGTGAAATAATTGACATGTTTTGGGTAAAAAGAGAATTGAGTCACAAATATAGAAATATCAATAGCCAATTGTGGTCCGTTCTTGTAAAAATTTATACTAGCAACAACTTCCTAAAAGAGCTGCTTACTGATTTGGCAAAGAAATTGCAAACTCAAATAAAGCCAAATTTTAGGGTCAATTGTGCTAGCTATTATCACTAAAAAAACTATTTTTGAACACTTTAAAAATTACAATCGAATGAAAAATTTCAAGCGCTGCGCTTTATTGATGTCTATCTTTTTACTGACTTTTCATCAAATGAGCGCACAAACAGCTACTCAACATCCTAAAAACGAATTCAGAGCCGTATGGATTGCAACAGTTGTAAATATTGATTGGCCAAAAGCGGGCACTGATAACGTTGCCAAGCAAAAAGCGGATTACCTTGAAATTTTAGAAACTTACAAAAAACTGAATTACAACGCTGTAATTGTTCAAATACGTAGTGTTGGCGATGCTTTTTACCCAACTAAATTGGCACCTTGGTCTCGTTTTTTAACTGGTAAAGAAGGTAAAGCGCCACAACCTTACTACGATGTAATGGCTTGGATGATTACTGAGGCACACAACCGAGGTTTTGAATTTCACGCATGGCTCAATCCGTACCGAGCTACGATGGACTACAATACCAGTATTTTAAGTCCGGAGCACGATTATTTTAAACATCCAGAATGGATGACTCGCTATGGCGGAAAAATTTATTACAATCCTGCTTTGCCTGAAGTACAAGCGCATTTATTGAATGTAGTAAACGAAGTAGTGACCAATTACGATATTGACGCCGTTCATTTTGACGATTATTTTTATCCATATAAAGTGCCCAACGAAAAATTTAATGATTCGGCTGCTTACAAAAAATATGGCGCCGGTTTAAGTTTAGAAGATTGGAGAAGACAAAACGTAAATACTTTTGTTAAAGATGTCGCTTTTTCAATCAAAAAGATAAAACCTTGGGTTCAATTCGGGATCAGTCCTTTTGGAGTGTGGCGCAATAAATCGGTTGACCCAAAAGGTTCCGATACTGAGGCAGGACAAACCAATTACGACGATCTTTATGCCGATCCGTTAGCTTGGATGGATAATAAATGGATTGATTATATTTTGCCACAGCTGTATTGGAGTATTGATCATCCTAAAGCTTCTTATGCAAAATTGTTGAAATGGTGGTCTGACAACTCGAACAACACTGCGATTTACATCGGAAACAGCACTTATAAAGTAAACGAAGATTCGGATAAAAGATGGAATAATCCGAAAGAGATTCCAAACCAAATTGACTTGACCAGAACTTACAAAAACGTTCAAGGAAATGCGTATTTCAGTGCCAAAGGATTTGTAAATAAGAATCAAACGGTAGCTAAATTGCTTCTTGAAAATCAATACAAATATCCTGCGTTGCCCAACGTGGTGCCACAAGCCGTGAAAAAAAACCAGAGCAAACCAATTGCTACTACAATTCAATATGACCCGATAGCATCGCGTTTTACAGTTGCCCAACCCGCAGTTGATACCATGCGTTATGTGGTGGTTTACAGCTCTCGATTTCAAACAAAATTAGATATCGATAACCCAAGTCAAATGATTGCTAAAGTGAATTTTAATGAGCAAACAAAGTTGGCTGAAATTGCTATTCCGAGTTACAAACTTGACAAAAACAAAACCTGCGCAATTACCTTTATCGATTTGTATGGCAACGAAAGTGAGCCAACCATTGTATCATTTGCAGCAGCATCAAACTAAAAACTAACTATGAAAGCAGATAACACGCCTTGGTTTTGGATACCTATTTTAAACTTTGCTTCTGGATTACCGTATGCCATCATCATTTCGGTGTCGGTTATCATGTATAAAAACTTAGGAATTGACAATGAAGCTATCGGTGTTTACACGAGTTTACTGTACTTACCATGGGTTATAAAACCATTATGGAGTCCGTTTATCGACTTATATTCTACCAAAAGAAAATGGTTTTTAAGCATGCAGCTACTGATTTCAATTGCTTTTGTTTTGGTAGGTTTTATGCTTCCGTTGCAGCAATTTTTCTTTGTTACTTTAGCGATTTTTTGGGTAGCTGCTTTTGCTTCTGCATCAAACGATGTGGCGAGTGATGGTTTTTATTTGTTGGCGCTAAGCAAAGACCAACAGTCCTTTTTTTTAGGAATTAGAAGTACATTTTACAGACTTGCGATGCTTACCGGAAACGGATTAATTGTCGTACTGGCGGGCTACCTCGAAATTGAATTTGGAGACAAAAATAAAGCGTGGTCTTACACCATGGTTTTAGTTGGAATCTTAATGACAATCATCACTATTTATAATTTTTTCGTGAGTCCAAAAACAGAATCAAAAGCTGCTCCATTAAGTGCTGAAAGCATCACAAATAAAAGCTTTGGAACTGTTTTTAAAAGTTTTTTTCAAAAGAAGCAAATAGGTTTAATACTCGCTTTTATTTTATTGTTCCGTTTAGGAGAGTCGCAATTATTGAAAATGCTGAGTCCATTCTTGATTGACCCATTAGAAAAAGGCGGTTTAGGATTGGATACTCAGGAAGTTGGCGTTATTTACGGAACTTTTGGTTTAATTGCACTCACAATTGGAGGGATTTTAGGAGGAATTGTCATCAGTAAAGATGGTTTAGGAAAATGGATGTTACCCATGATTTTAACCATGCACGTACCTATAATTGGATTCATTTTATTAGCGCATTATCACCCTACAGATATTTGGAATGTATACGCAACGGTTGTGGCAGAGCAATTTGGCTACGGTTTTGGTTTTGCTGCCTTCATGATGTACTTGATTTATGTTGCCGAAGGCGAATCAAAAACCTCTCATTACTCCATTGCTACTGGTTTTATGGCTCTTGGAATGATGTTACCAGGCATGGTTAGTGGTTACATACAGGATTATTTAGGATACGGAAACTTCTTTATTTGGGTTTTTGTAGCGACTATTCCCGGTTTAATTTTATCACGATTCTTGATTTATCCTAATGATTTTGGCAAAAAAAGTACTCCCGAGAATCTTCGTCAATCGAAGTAATTTAATTTAAAATAAAACAGCAAGCCTAACGTAAGTTCGAACAATATTCGTTACCAGAACCAACGCATTTTGCTTTTACAACAATACTATTCCACTTTTACAATGACTTTAGAACAAAAAATTGGACAGTTTTTCTTTCCGGCAGCATTCATTAACGACAACGAAAGTGAAATTCAAGCTTTGGAACAATTAATTAGGGAGCATCACATTGGTGGACTCACTTTTTTTCACAGTAGAGCCAGTGCTGCAACCAATTACGAGTCTAAAAAACAAGTCATTTTAAATGATGAAAGTTGCCAACGACTGAAAGAACTTATTGTTCGTTATCAAAAATGCGCCTCTACTCCATTGCTTATTAGTATTGATGCCGAATGGGGCTTAGCAATGCGTGTAGAAAAAACACCTCAATATCCTTATGCAATTACTCTTGGTGCTTTGCCCTTGAGCGAAATAGATTTGGTTTATCAGGTTGGAAAACAAATTGGCACTGATTTAAAATCAGTTGGTATTCATTACAATTTAGCTCCATTAGCTGATATCAATAACAATCCCGATAATCCGGTAATTGGCTACCGTTCCTTTGGTGAAGACAAAGAAAAAGTCGCTCAATTTGCACTAGCTTATTTGAAGGGTCTAAATGATGCAGGTATTTTAGGTTGTTTGAAACATTTTCCCGGTCACGGCAATACGAATGTTGATTCTCATCTTGGCTTACCTGTTTTAACAGAAAGTTTGGAGGAATTAATGAATAATGAATTGCATCCTTTTGCTGCTGGAATTGCAGCCGATGTTGATTCTATTATGATTGGACATTTAGCGGTGCCTGCTTTAAACGATGGCGAAAATACTTCGGCTACTTTGTCTCAAAAAGTTATTGAAGGACTTCTGCGCACTCAAATGGGTTTTGAGGGATTAGTTATTTCAGATGCTTTGAATATGCACAGTGTTTCAAAATTGTACAATAAAAAAGGACAATTAGAATGGGAAGCTTTTCAGGCGGGAAATGATGTTTTGTGTTTTGCAGAAAACATTGCTGAGGGAATTCAATTTATTAAAGCCAACGCGACCGCACCACGAATCGACGCTAGTTACAATCGCATATTGAAGTACAAGAAAAAAGCAGGTTTATTAGATACCAAAAACGAATTTAAGCTTTCAAGCACAACAAATTTTTACTGGGAAACCACTTCGCAACTTAACACAAAAATTGCTCAAAATTGCATCACAACCTTAATAAATAAAACTAAAAAGGCAGAATTAGTAAATGCTATTGAGAAGAACTCATTTGCCAAAATAAGCTTATACGGACCAAGTAACAATTTATTTTTTACGAGTTTAGAAAGTGAATTATCAAGTCCGACATTTACTTATACACTTGACGATAGATCATTTACAGCGCAATATGAACAGGAATTACAAAACTTTGATATCGTTTTAATTTCCTTGTTTGTTCCCAAAGCCAAGCCACTAAATAATTTTGAGTTAGAAGACGAAGTGTTGCACATGCTACAAAAGCTTTTAGAAGCTAAAAAATGTACGGTTTATATTTTTGGAAATCCGTACTCTTTACGAGTCATTCCAAGTCTGTCGAAAGCAAATAGTTTGGTGATGGTTTATCAAGATTTTAAAGAGTTTCAAGAAGTTGCGGCGCAACATTTATTGACAGATACTTCAAAAGAAGGAACACTACCTGTTCATGTACCTTTGAGTTAACAACAAGGACTTAAGTTGTTTGAGATAACATATAAGAAAAGCTTATTAAAGTATAATAATATGTAATGAAACATCTATTTTAATTTAAACAAGGAAGAACTACTTTTGCAAAATCAAAAAATTAACTTTATAGTCAATAAAAATGTCATTAGTAGGTAAAAAATTTCCAAGTATTGCAGTAGATGCTATCTCTGAAATGGGTGATAATTTAAAAATCAACGT
>CAZMHK010000099.1:0-11826 GCA_964566045.1 uncultured Flavobacterium sp. | reverse complement strand
GACGAGAAAACAAATACTGACATAAAATCGACGTTCCAGATTACGCGCGAAATGAGCGAGAAAATTTTCGTAATTCCGCCACATCGTACGCGTTACCTTTCTGAAATTGCTGAGAATAACCGAAAATATGACGAAACAGCACTTACTCAAGTGGAGGTTGCTCAAAAATTATACGGTATTTACAAAACGGTAGAGTCAGTTTCGAATACGACTTTAGTTTTAAATAAAGCCGGAATTGATGATGCTTTTGTGAGCGCTAGTCAGCCAGAATCGCAACTCTTTTTACAGTTGTTATTGAAAGAATTTGATCGTGTAAAAATGAATTTAGATCCGTACAATTGGGAAATCATTTTAATATGGAAAGAAAAAGTAGATAAATACAAAAATCCGGTGTATACCTTCAAGGTGCGTGACCGCGAAATTAAAATGGCTACGCATACCGAGTCGTTGTCGCACACGCAAATACCAAAAATTGCTTTGCCAAAATACCAAGCTTGGGGTGATATTTTACGTTGGTCGTTGCAAGAAAATGTACCAGGTGAATTCCCTTTCGCTGCAGGATTGTATCCTTTTAAACGTGAAGGCGAAGATCCATCGCGTATGTTTGCCGGAGAAGGTGGACCTGAAAGAACAAACAAACGTTTTCATTATGTGAGCGCGGGATTGCCTGCAAAACGTTTGTCAACTGCTTTTGATAGTGTGACATTGTACGGAAATGATCCTCATGTACGTCCTGATATTTACGGAAAAATTGGAAATGCAGGAGTATCAATCTGTTGTCTTGACGATGCCAAGAAATTATATTCTGGTTTTGATTTGGTTCATGCTATGACATCAGTAAGTATGACAATTAACGGTCCAGCACCTATGTTGCTTGGGTTTTTTATGAATGCAGCTATTGATCAGCAGTGCGAATTGTACATCAAAGCCAATGATTTAGAAGCTGAGGTTACTGCTAAAATTGAAGCGATCTACAAAGAAAAAGGGGTTGCAAGACCAAAATATCAAGGCGAATTGCCAGCTGGTAATAACGGTCTGGGATTAATGCTTTTAGGTGTTACTGGTGATCAGGTTTTACCACAAAATGTATATTCCGAAATTAAAGCAAGAACTTTATCACAAGTTCGTGGAACTGTTCAAGCAGATATTTTAAAAGAAGATCAAGCACAAAACACTTGTATCTTTTCTACTGAATTTGCCCTCCGATTAATGGGTGACGTTCAAGAATATTTTATTGCAAAAAACGTTCGTAATTTTTACTCTGTTTCAATTTCAGGATATCACATCGCTGAGGCTGGGGCAAATCCAATTACCCAATTGGCATTTACCTTGTCAAACGGATTTACTTACGTTGAATATTATTTGAGTCGCGGAATGAATATCAATGATTTCGGACCGAACTTATCGTTTTTCTTCTCAAATGGTGTTGATCCAGAATATGCAGTAATTGGTCGTGTAGCACGTAAAATTTGGGCGAAAGCCATGAAAAACAAATACGGAGCGAACGAGAGAGCACAAATGTTGAAATACCACATTCAAACTTCAGGACGTTCATTGCATGCACAAGAAATTGATTTCAACGATATTCGTACGACTTTACAAGCTTTGTATGCGATTTATGATAACTGTAACTCATTGCATACCAATGCGTATGACGAAGCGATTACTACACCTACAGAAGAATCAGTGCGTCGTGCGATGGCTATTCAATTAATCATCAATAAAGAATTAGGTTTAGCCAAAAACGAAAACCCTATTCAAGGTGCTTTCATTATCGAAGAATTGACTGATCTTGTGGAAGCTGCAGTATTGTTAGAATTTGACCGAATTACAGAGCGTGGCGGTGTTCTTGGTGCTATGGAAACAATGTACCAACGCAGTAAAATTCAAGAAGAAAGTTTGTATTACGAAACGCTGAAACATACAGGTGAATTCCCAATTGTGGGAGTAAATACGTTCTTGAGTTCAAAAGGTTCTCCAACTGTAATTCCTGCCGAAGTAATTCGTGCTACCGAAGAAGAAAAACAATATCAAATCGATATGTTGAATAACTTGCACCAATTACATCCAGAAAAAGTAAAAGAACAGTTGAACAATATTCAAGAAGCAGCCATTAAAAATCAAAATTTATTTGAACATTTGATGGAAGCAACTAAAGTATGTTCGCTTGGGCAAATAACAGCCGCTTTGTTTGAAGTAGGCGGACAGTACCGCAGAAATATGTAAGCAGAGAACCACTTTTTGCGGAGTAAAAAAGTGTGTGAATCGCTTATCCCGATTTTGGGCGGGATTTTATCAAATAAAATTTAAGTCAAGCTTAATTGCAATAATAATGCAAAGGTCTTTCTTCACAGAAAGGCCTTTGTTTGTTTTATGAATTTCTAAATCAAATAAAATGAATGTATTATATTTACATAGTAAACTTTTAAAACTATGAAAAAATCTCAATTATTACTGGTTTTCTGCTTGTTAGTGGGGACATTGAATATGAATGCTGCGAAGGTGGATACATTGCAAATTCCAAGTATTGCAATGAGCAAAACTTATAAAGCAGCTGTTGTTTTGCCTAATTCGTACGCAAAAAGCAAAAGTAATTACCCAGTTTTGTATTTGTTACACGGTGCCTACGGACATTTTAATGATTGGCTATCTAAAACTCCAGATAAAATGCTAGTTCATAATTTAGCAGATAAATACAACATTATTATCGTCATGCCCGAAGGCGAAACTTTTAGTTTTTACTTAGATAGTCCGGTAAATAAGGGCAGTCAATTTGAAACCTATATCACCAAAGAAGTGGTTCAGAAAATTGATCAAACCTACAGAACAGTAGCTGATAAAAAAGGTCGGGTAATTTCTGGCTTATCAATGGGAGGACACGGCGCTATGTATCTTTCAACCAAACATCCGGAATTGTATAGTGCTGTAGGGAGTATGAGCGGTGCGCTTGATATGGGTAGCATTGTTACTCCTGAAAGCAAAGAGCGAATGACAAAATTGTTAGAGCCTGTATTTGGACCTAATGGTGCTCCTCAAGAAGTGTATGCTGCCAATGCGGTGATGAATATGGTTGATAAGATCAAAATAAATAAATTACCTACCATAATTGATTGCGGAGTAGATGATTTTTTAATTGAAACAAATCGGGAACTACACCGCAGGTTGGTATATGCCAAAGTACCGCACGAATATATCGAACGCCCGGGAGCACACACTTGGGAATATTGGGAAAATGCTTTACCAACTCATTTGTTATTTTTTCAAGGAGTTTTAAAAAGTAATGGAGTTTTGGTTCCATAAATTAGTATGATTTAGTTCTAAAAAAAGGTCTTTCAGAAATAACTGAAAGACCTTTTTTGTGGAGTTAAGCAAAAGAAAGTTTGTAAAAGTATTATTTTAAACCACTAATTTTCACATAACCAATATGTAACTGATCATCACCGACAACAGTTTCTGATTTTGTTATTTTCAAAACATAAAGTAATTTCGATGCTGCAGGAAGCATATCATCAACCCGATAGCGATCATCCACATCAACTCCATATTTTTCATCAATATGTGATTCGGCGCCTTTAAAACCGCAATGTTTAAAAAAGGCGGTGGTTTTTGATTTTCGTGTTGCCAATCCTAAGGATTTTGAAACAGTTAGCATTTTGTAATGGTATTCTTCAAAGTCATTTTCTTTATATCCACCCAGATTGAGGAAAAATAATTTTTCTGTGCTACTTTCGTCCACATGTTCGCGCGGCACAATTTCAATAAAGTGATTATTTATTAGAGTTACTTCGCGCCAAGCATCAATATGAATTTTGCCTTTAGCTTCAGGCCAAAAAGCTTTCATTTGAGGAACTAAATCTTTGAGTGAAGTTCCTATTCCGAAAAAAATATCATGCTGTTCCGTAAATCGTCCATCCGGCTTGCAGCCTAGCATGATCATGTATAATTTGAGTTTTGTATCCATAGATCAAATGTACTTATTTTTTAAAAAATTAAGTTTGGCACAGTTAATGAATACTAGTTTTTAACACTAACCATAAAAACTTAAAAATCATGAAAAAAATTACCTTATTATTGGTTTTCATCGGGATGATGACAATGCAAAGCTGTGAAGTTACTGAAATTTATGAAGAGGATAATAGTCCGAGAACTGAAGTATTTGAAGTAAACACTTCATTTGACAGATTGAATAATTACGAAAGAAGAGTGATTTTTGATTCACCAATATATTCTTCGGATAATGTCCTAGTATATCACTTGTATGACGTAGTAAATGGCCAAGATGTTTGGAAATTAATGCCGCAAACCTATTATTTCTCTGGAGGGGATGAATTAGATTTTAACTTTGACTATACGAGGTCTTATGTTGATATTTACCTCACAGCTAATTTCAATTTGAATACTTTGTCATTCGATTGGACGCAAAATCAAACTTTTAAAATTGTAATTATCCCTGACGGTTTTGCTACTACCATAAATAAAAATAACATTAATGCGGTGCTTTCTGCTTTAAAGGTTTCTCAAGCGGATGTTAAAAAGATCAATTTGTAATTCAAATTATTACTATAAAAAAAAAGGAAATCTCTCGATTTCCTTTTTTTATTGAAACGTATTAGGTTTAAGCCTCGGTACTTTTGTTTTTGTATAATGAAACTCCAATCCCGATTAGTAAAGCCACGGCTATAAAAGCTAATGAGACCCATTCAGGTAGTTTTATGAAATCATGGGCAATCATTTTTACACCTACAAAACTCAATATTGCGATCAAACTGTATTCTAAATAGCTAAATTTAGCTAGCATGTTGGCTAGGAAAAAATACATAGAACGCAATCCTAAAATAGCAAAGATATTTGAACTAAAAACTAGAAAAGGATCATTGGTGATGGCTAAAATTGCTGGTACGCTGTCAATTGCAAATACAACATCCATTACTTCAATTACAATCAGTGCCACAAAAAGCGGGGTTGCTGCAGTAATATGTCTTCTTTTTACAAAAAAATGTTCCTGATCAATATGATTTGAAATTGGCATTATTTTTTTTAGACTCTTGTAAACGAATGATTTTTTAGGTTGAAATTGTTCGTCCTCACCACTAAATAACATTTTCATTGCGGTATAAATCAAGAATGCACCAAAAATGTAGGTCATCCATGAAAACTTATTGATCAGCATTACACCAAAAAAGATCATCAAACCTCTAAAAATAATAGCTCCAAGTATACCCCAAAACAATACGCGGTGTTGGTATTTTTGTGGAATTTTGAAAGCTGCAAAAATGATGGCTATCACAAAAATGTTGTCAATACTTAAAGAAAGTTCTATTAAATATCCTGTGATAAATTTTATTGCGGCGGCACTAGGTTTAAGCGCATCTGGATTAGCAATGTAGTTTGTGGTATAAAGCCAGTAAACAACTCCGGAGAAAAGAAACGATAAAGTAACCCATATTCCGGTCCATTTTCCAGCTTCTTTTGAGCTAATGATATGTGGGTTTTTATTAAATACTCCCAAGTCTAATGCTAAAAAAACGAGAACTGCAGCTAAAAAAGAGATCCAAACAATCATAAGTTTTATTTTAAAATGTAGCACAAAGATAGTTCGAGAATCTTGAAACAAGAATAGTATTGCAGATAAAGTTGAAGGCTATATATTAAAAGATAGTTAAAAAAAAATGCCCTCAGTACAGAAGGCATTTTAGTTCAAAAAATATAGTGTTCAAAATTATAAAGCAGAGTTTACTGTTTTGATAATTCTAGCTGCAATTTTATATGGATCACCGTTTGAAGCTGGTCTACGATCTTCAAGCCATCCTTTCCATCCTTTTTGAACGGTCATTAAAGGAATACGGATTGAACATCCTCTGTCAGATACTCCATAAGAGAAATCGTTGATTGAAGCTGTTTCATGTTTTCCAGTTAAACGCTGCTCGTTGTAAGCTCCGTAAACCGCAATGTGCTCTGCAGTTACAGGTCTGAAAGCTTCACAAATTTTTTCGTATGTTTCTTGAGAGCCACATGTTCTTAAAACTTCGTTAGAGAAGTTGGCGTGCATACCTGAACCATTCCAATCAGTATCTCCAAGTGGTTTTGGGTGATATTCAATATAATATCCGTATTTTTCAGTCAAACGATCAAGTAAATAGCGTGCTACCCAAATTTCGTCACCTGCTTTTTTGGCTCCTTTTGCAAATAATTGAAATTCCCACTGTCCACAAGCAACTTCTTGGTTGATTCCTTCAAAGTTAATTCCTGCAGCAATACAAAGATCAGCATGCTCTTCAACTAATTTTCTTCCATGAGTATTTTTTCCACCTACTGAACAGTAGTACATTCCTTGTGGTGCTGGATATCCTCCAATTGGGAAACCAAGAGGTAAAAGTGTTTTGGTATCCATAATAAAGTACTCTTGCTCAAATCCGAACCAGAAATCGCCATCATCATCAATAGTAGCTCTTCCGTTTGAAGGATGTGGAGTTCCATCTGCATTCATAACCTCTGTCATTACTAAATAACCATTGATACGAGTAGGATCTGGATAAATTGCAACTGGAACTAATAAACAATCAGACGAACCACCTTCGGCTTGTCTAGTAGATGAACCATCAAAAGACCAATTTCCAAGTTCTTCTAAAGTTCCTTGAAAATTTTCATGCTCTTCAACTTTTGTTTTACTTCTAAGATTTTGTGTTGGTTCATAACCGTCTAACCAAATGTACTCTAATTTTATTTTCGCCATGACAATTTAAATTACTTCGTGATTATTAATGGTACAAAAGTAAAATAATTTTTTTAACCGTAAAATTTAGGGGGTTGTTTTTATAATTTAATATGTTATTTTTTAAATATGCTTATTTTTGATAGGGGTAAAGTTGTGTATTGGTAATTTTATAGGGGCTAAAAATAGAATTCTATAAATGTTGAATTCAATTTTCAAACCAAATTGCTTATATTTGACCTTTATCAAAATCAGGAATACTAATTTAAATAAGAACAACATGCCAACATTACGTTTTCAAGCTTTAAGAGAAGCAGCTACTAGAAAGCCCGTTCAATTTGATGAAACAGGAAAAAAATCAGTCATTTTTGGTTCGAATGTATTTAATGACAAAGCCATGAGACAATTTTTGACCTCTGATGCTTTAAAAGGAATACAAAATGCAGTGCAACATGGTACTAAAATTGATCGCAAACTAGCCGATTATATTGCCATGGGAATGAAAGAATGGGCTCTATCCAAAGGAGTGACACATTACACGCATTGGTTTCAGCCTTTGACAGGAACAACTGCTGAAAAACATGACGCTTTTTTCGAAACTTCGTTTGATGGTAGTGATCCGGTAGAAAAATTTGGTGGTGCGCAATTAGTTCAACAAGAGCCTGACGCTTCTAGTTTTCCTAATGGTGGAATTCGAAATACTTTTGAAGCGCGAGGATATACAGCTTGGGATCCTACTTCTCCTGCGTTTATTTTTGGAACAACCTTATGTATTCCAACTGTGTTTATTTCTTACACGGGAGAGGCTCTAGATTATAAAACGCCTTTACTTCGAGCCTTAATGGTGATGGATGAAGCCGCTACTGAGGTTTGTAAATATTTTGATAAAAACGTAAAAAAAGTTACTGCCACCTTAGGTTGGGAACAAGAATATTTTTTGATTGACCGTGCATTAGCCAATTCGCGTCCTGATTTGATTATGACCGGACGAACACTTTTAGGACATACATCTGCAAAGGGGCAGCAGTTAGACGATCATTATTTTGGATCGATTCCAACTCGCGCGCTCACGTACATGAGAGATTTGGAGCAAGAATGCATGCTGCTTGGAATTCCAGTTAAAACCAGACATAACGAAGTAGCGCCAAATCAATTTGAATTGGCTCCTATTTTTGAAGAAACCAATCTTGCCGTTGATCACAATTGTTTATTGATGGATGTGATGCAAAAAGTTGCGGAGCGTCATGATTTGATGGTATTGTTTCACGAAAAACCATTCAAAGGAGTAAACGGTTCAGGTAAGCATAACAATTGGTCTTTGGCTACTGATACAGGAGTTAATTTATTGAGTCCGAGCAAAACACCAATGAGTAACCTACAGTTTTTAACCTTTTTTATCAATACGATAAAAGCGGTTAACGATAACGAATCTTTGCTTAGGGCTGCTATTGCCTCAGCTAGTAATGATCATAGGCTTGGCGCTAATGAAGCACCACCAGCTATAATTTCGGTTTTTATTGGTGAGCAATTGACCAAAGTTTTGGCCGAGTTAGAGGGTGTTACCGCAGGTAAATTATCACCTGAGGAAAAAACAGAGTTAAAATTGAATGTGGTGGGTAAAATTCCAGATGTACTTTTGGATAACACAGATAGAAACAGAACCTCTCCGTTTGCTTTTACAGGAAATAAATTTGAATTTAGAGCGGTAGGCTCAATGGCTAATTGCTCAAATGCAATGACTACCTTGAATGCTATTGTTGCCAAGCAGTTGCGCGACTTTAAAGTTGAGGTTGATGAGCTAATCGATTCGAAGGATATGAAAAAGGATGATGCGATTTTTAATGTATTGCGCGAGTACATCAAACAATCTAAAAAGATCCTTTTTGAAGGCGATGGCTATAGCGAAGAGTGGGAAGTTGAAGCTAAGAAACGTGGTTTAAGTAATTTTAAAACCACACCCGAAGCTTTAAAAGCTAGAATTTCTAAGCAATCTCTTGACTTGTTCTCAGATTTAAACATCATGAATCACGTTGAACTTGAAGCACGTTACGAGATTGAATTAGAAGAATACACAAAAAAAATTCAAATTGAAGGACGTGTATTAGGTGATATTTCTAAAAACCATGTTATTCCAACTGCAATTCGTTATCAAAATACTTTGATTGCCAATGTTAAAGGTTTGAAAGATATTTTTGGTGCTGAATTTGAGACAATTGCCAAGGAGCAAATTATATTAATCAAAGAAATTTCAGGTCATATTGAAGGCATCAACTCAAAAGTAGAGGAAATGACAAACGAAAGAAGACTAGCTAATACGTTAACCAACGCACAAGAAATGGCTGAAGCCTACTGCAACAAAGTAAAACCTTATTTTGAAATTATAAGAAATCATTGTGATAAATTAGAGTTACTTGTTGATAATGAAATTTGGACATTGACTAAATACCGCGAATTGTTGTTTACGAAATAAAGTTAAACTCGATATCCAATAAGAAGGCTTCTCATCAATGAGGAGCTTTTTTTGTTTGATTACTGGCGATTTATGCCGTTTCTATGGTTTTATTTAATATGCTACGCCATTTTATGTTTCGAAATGTGAAGGTCGATATTATTAAAGAAGCGCTAAAGATTATGAGTTATTGGTGGTTTGATACTTAAGATTTCGTAGTTTTTACAATTTAGTACAAAAAAGAGTGTTATTTTATTTTGCTATAGTGTAGTTCGTCGATATAGCTTTACTCTTTGTCGAGAAATCATTTAGTAATCTGAAAAACAGGTATTTATACCTGTTTTTTATGAACCTTATTCTCTATCTTTGAAATGTGTTAAGGAAATAAATGATAAATCTAGCATTTATTTTATCACACAAGAGTTACCCCCAAATCACTTTTTGAGCCTACATAATAATTTGTATTAACAACCAATTAAATATATTTATTATGAAAAAAGTAGTTTTGAGCATCTCCGCGATGCTGATGTCCGTGATTGGATTTGCGCAATCCAATACAAGTAGTGTTAGTTCTGTTGGAACGGCCAACAATGCAGCTGTAACCCAAACTGGAAATCTGAATGAGTCTAAAGTGAATCAGTTAGGTTCTAATTTTGCTGATGGAGGTCATAATAATGATGCTCAAGTAATGCAAAATGGAAAGAAAAACAAATCTGATGTTAAACAAGCTGGGGATCGAAATTTAGGGTCAGTTTTTCAATTGGGAGACAAAAATAAAGCTAAAATTGATCAAGGAGTTGGAAACGCAGAAGACAATATAGCAACTACTTCGCAGATTGGTGACATGAATACTTCTAGTCAAACACAAAGATTTGACAATAACAGAGCAACAGTTACGCAAAATGGTGATGGTAATAAAGCAACTCAAGACCAAAACTCAGGTCCAAATCAGTCTGCTGGAAATACTGCAACTGCTACACAAAATGGAGATGACAATACTTCATTGCAAAAACAAGATGGTAGTAGTAACAATGCTACTGTAAATCAATCAGGAACTAATCATGATGCAGTTCAAGATCAATTAGGTTTAAGTAATGTTGCTTTATCTAATCAAAGTGGTGATAACAATACTTCGAGTCAAATGCAGATAGGCAATAATAATGATGCTTATGTATCTCAATCTAATCTTAACAATCTTGCAGCTCAAGTGCAAGTTGGTGATAGCAACAAAGCAATAATTTGGCAAGACCAACCGGGCTCATTAGGAAGTGATGCAGCTTATCAAGCACAAGAAGGAAATGGTAACTATGCAGCTATAGATCAAGGTACTTCTGGAAACGATATGCCTGCTGCTGCTGACTTTGGAACAATTGACATTTCTGCTGTAGGTGGAGTTGCAGTTCCTTTTGCACCACACGGATCAAATTTAGCAGCTCAGATGCAAATTGGAAATGATAACAAAGCCTATGCAAGTCAAGGCGGACAAGCAAATCAATCTTATAGCTGGCAAGAAGGTAATGGAAACAATACTAAAAGTTTTCAATATGGTACTGGTAATATTGCTGCATCTGGACAATTTGGTGACGGTAACATCTCAAGATCATTGCAAATTGGAACTGGAAACATTTCTGGAACTGGTCAAAACGGTACAGGACATGTTAGCGCTACTTTCCAAAACGGAACTTCAAATACTGCTGTAGTATTGCAGTCTAACTAAAAATAATCTTAACTGGATGAATTGTTTAGTGCAATTCATCCAGTTTTTTTAAATCTTCTCCAAATGAAAAAAATAATTGTATGCTTCGGATTATTTTTTCTATTTCAATTCAATAGTAATGCTCAATCACAGTTCACATTAGCTGAAAATTATACTAGATCTGAAACACAGTTAATATTATCAAATCAATATGAAAAGCAGCATGGCAATATTGGTAATAATAATGGGGTGTACATACAGCAAATTGGAAATTTTAATTCAGTAAATAGTAATATACTAGCAAATAAAACTGAAATTAAGTTGCATCAAAATGGAGATGGTAATCGTATAGCCGTTTCAAAAGAAGCTATTTCGGTACAACAAAAAATAGTACAAGAAGGTTACAATAACACCATTTTTGATTTTGGTGGTTATTCTAATCTTGCTGTTTCTACAGATTTTATTCAAAAAGGAAACAATCAAAGTATCCATTCATTTGGAACAAATTCACTTTCAAAAGACATGAAAATTACACAAAGTGGTAATGGGTCAACAGTTATAGTAGTCAATTTAAAGTAGTACGATGTTTAGACTTAACTTTTTTTTATTCTTTTTTATTTCTCTCAATGGGATTAATGCTCAAGTAGTTCAAGATGAGATTAAAGCCAAAATTGAAATTAAAGATGTGGAAGGGAATACTATAATTACTGGTACGGCCGAAAACACTTCAGATATTTTAAAAAGTGCTACCTATAAATTAACTGTGATAAAAAAAAATAATAGCAATAACAATCAGACAAATAATGCTCAGGAAGGCATGGTTACTTTAAATCCAGGTGAGTTTAAAAAACTATCTTCTACCCAAATAAACATCGAAAATGGTGATGATATAATTGTTATGTTAGTTTTTTTTGACGAGAATAAACAAATTATTAGCAAGGACAGAGTGGTGCTTGGCGAGCAAAAAAA
>CAZMHK010000098.1:0-11921 GCA_964566045.1 uncultured Flavobacterium sp. | reverse complement strand
TTAGGACGCATGGTTTTCATCCATGTAAGAGCGGTTCGATTCCGC
This sequence comes from uncultured Flavobacterium sp., assembly GCA_964566045.1. Classification (GTDB taxonomy): domain Bacteria; phylum Bacteroidota; class Bacteroidia; order Flavobacteriales; family Flavobacteriaceae; genus Flavobacterium. The sequence goes on along the minus strand of CAZMHK010000098.1, from coordinate 11,876 downwards.
TACGGGCTACTATTTTTTACTGCAACAAGTTTTCTAAGCTTTAATTAGATAATGGCCCGTTCGTCTATCGGTTAGGACGCATGGTTTTCATCCATGTAAGAGCGGTTCGATTCCGCTACGGGCTACTATTTTTTTACGTAATTAGGAAGTTAACAGAGTTTTTGGTCTTGGTTCTCTGTTTTTTAGAAGAAACCTTTTAGAAGGAATCATTCAAGGCAACGTTAAACAAAATAATAAAAGATAAAAAAAGCAATATAATGGCAAATCATAAATCAGCTCTAAAGAGAATTAGAAGTAACGAAAAGAAAAGAGTATTAAACAGATACCAACATAAAACAACTCGTAACGCTATTAAAGCGTTGAGATTGGCTACTGATAAATCTGATGCTAGTGCAAAATTGTCAAGTGTTATTTCAATGATTGATAAATTAGCTAAGAAAAATATCATTCACGATAACAAAGCATCAAACTTGAAATCAAAGTTAACTAAATTGGTTGCGAAACTATAATTTAGATTACAATATTCTAAAGAAAGCCTCACATAGTGAGGCTTTTTTTTGTGCTTTAGTTTTTGTTTTACCATTTTTTTGTACTTAAGTAAGTAAGCATGTCTCTTGTAATTGGTTTGGGTAAAAATTCAAGGACAGTTTTGTATTGTTTTGATTTTTCAAGATCTTCGGGGTCAATTGTCGAGGAGAGGACAATTACTTTAATGTTTTTTGAAATAAAAAAATCGTCAATTTCTAAAATATCAAGAAATTCCCATCCTCCCATAACGGGCATGTTAAGGTCTAAAAAGATGAGTTCTGGAATTGGTAAATCGCTATCGGTTTTTAAAGATATAAGGAATGTCAAGGCTTCTTCTCCGTTTGACATTGTAATTATTTCATTGCTAAATGCAGTCTTAGCGATAACTTTCTTGCATAACATGAGTGTGATTGGGTCGTCATCAACACATAAAATTGTATTTAGCATTGTTTGTTGTTTTTAAAGGTTAAAATAAAAGTAGTTCCTTTGTTAACTTCGCTTTCTACAGCTATAGTTCCGCCCATGGTCTCAATTTGTGATTTAACAAGATATAATCCTAGTCCTTTACTATCGGGGTAACTGTGAAAGCGTTGGTATAGACCGAAAATTTTATCTTTATTTCTTGTAAGGTCAATTCCTATGCCATTATCTTCAAATTTCAGTACGGTTCCTTTGTGAGTTTCTTTTGATGTCAAAATGATCTCTAGTTTGCGCTCTTTTGATTTGTATTTTATGGCGTTTGTTAAAAGGTTTAGTAAAATGCTCTCTAAATAGGCTCTATTTGTTTCAATTAAGTTGCAATCGTTTAAATTTAGTGAAAAATGTGGTTTGTGTTGATCTATTTGAAATTGTATTTGATTGCAGGTTTTCTTGAATACTTCTTCAATGGAAATCTTTTCTCTGTTAATTGATGGGTTATCTTTAATGATGATTATTTTTACTAAATCGTTAATAGTCTCGTTTAATAAATTGGTTGACTTGTTGAATCCTTCAAGTATTTCTTGAAGCTCTAAGTTATCAATCGGAATTTCTTCAAGTAATGTAAGTAGTCCGTTAAGGTTGGATAAAGGTGCTCTCAGGTTGTGTGAGGTTATATATGAAAATTGCTTCAGGTCATTGTTGTTTTGAGTTAACTCTCTAATTAGTTGTTCTTTTTCTTTATCACGTTTTTTATCTTCTGTGATTTCTCTTTGAATTGAAATCCAATGTGATATTTCGTTTTCTTTGTTTAGTACAGGAATCATTGATAGCAGTGCCCAATACTCTTTGTTGTTTTTTGTCAAGCTCAATGTTTCTATATGGCATTCCTTTGAGTTATTGATGGCCTCTAATAAGGTAGCTAATGTTTTTAGATCAGAGTTAGGGCTATTGAAAAAAGGAGGGATTTGACCTATTGTTTCATCTGCAGAAAAACCTGTCATTGTGGTAAAGGCAGGATTGGTGTATATGATGTTAGGAATGCTATTATTTTTAGAGCTAGCTTCCGTTATCATTATGGAATCTTTGGATTGTGTAATGGCTGTTTCAAGAAGTAGTAGTCGTTGTTCTTCTTCTTTTTGTTTTGATATATCTTGAATGGCGCCAATTATTCTGATCGCTTTGCCGTTTTTATCTTTTATTAAAAAACCTCTATCAAGTACATATTTATAAGTTCCATCAGCGCATTTAAAACGATATGTGTCTTGCCATTTATCTGTTTTTTGCTCAATGAAGGAGTAGAGTCTGATTGACATTTTTATACTGTCCTCTGGATGTATTCTTTCAAACCACCACGTTGATGACTGTTTAATTTGATCTGCGTTATATCCAAAAACTGTTTCGATGCCTTTGTTCCAAGAAAAATTATCCTCTTTTAATTTCCAATCCCAAATAGTATCGCTAGTAGCCATTGTGACAATATTGTATTTGTCATTAGATTCCTTAACTTCGTCATTATTTTTCTTTAATTTATTGAAAATTAATTTGTTCTGCGTATCGTTTTTTTGCAAAACGAAATAAAATAAAACTCCAGTAAAAATTACAAAAGCACAGTCTTTAACAAGATTAAAAACTCCTAATGTTTCTTGTTTAATATATTTACAGCTAAATTTAAAGCTAATTATTGCTGTAAAAACAGACGCGATTATGTAAATCAACGGTACTAAAATTGTTTTATACTTCATAACTCAAAAATAGATAATTATAACTAAATTTCTTAATAGTCTAATCAAGTAATTTGTTTTTTTGAAATTGGTTTCTGTTTTGCTAATGGGTTAAGTATATGTAAACTATTGGATAAATATTTTTTATATCAAAATAAAGTGTACCTTTGCACCCATTAAAAATCACAGATGGAATCTATTAGAAACATTGCAATTATTGCTCACGTCGATCACGGTAAGACTACTTTGGTAGACAAAATTATGTATCACTGTCAACTATTTCGTGACAACGAAAACACAGGTGATCTAATTCTTGATAATAACGATTTAGAGCGTGAAAGAGGTATCACAATTACTTCTAAGAACGTATCGGTTACTTATAAAGGTACAAAAATCAATATTATTGACACTCCTGGTCACGCCGATTTTGGTGGTGAGGTAGAGCGTGTATTGAACATGGCAGATGGTGTATGTCTTCTTGTAGATGCGTTTGAAGGGCCAATGCCACAAACTCGTTTTGTACTACAAAAAGCAATTGATTTAGGTCTTAAGCCTTGCGTTGTAATTAATAAAGTTGATAAAGAAAACTGTACTCCTGAGGAGGTACATGAAAAAGTTTTTGACTTGATGTTTGAATTAGGTGCTGAAGAATGGCAACTTGATTTCCCAACAGTATATGGTTCAGCTAAAAATAACTGGATGTCTGATCACTGGGAAAACCAAACACAAAATATTGAGCCATTGTTAGACATGGTTATCCAAAACGTACCAGCACCAAAAGTTTCTGAGGGAACTCCACAAATGTTGATCACGTCTTTAGATTTCTCTGCTTTTACAGGTCGTATTGCTATTGGTCGTCTTGAAAGAGGCGTTTTGAAAGAAGGTATGCCAATTTCGTTAGTAAAAAGAGACGGAAGTATTTCTAAATCTCGTATTAAAGAATTGCATACTTTTGAAGGTCTTGGTCGTAAAAAAGTAGAGCAAGTTATTGCTGGAGATATCTGTGCTATTATTGGTGTTGAAGGTTTTGAAATTGGTGATACTATCGCTGACCATGAAAACCCTGAAGGTTTGAAAACCATTGATATTGATGAGCCTACAATGAGTATGTTGTTTACAATTAATGACTCTCCTTTCTTCGGTAAAGAGGGTAAATTTGTAACATCAAGACACATTAGAGAGCGTTTGACAAAAGAATTAGAGAAAAACTTAGCTATGAAGTTAGGTGAAACTGATTCTGCTGATAAGTTCATGGTTTTTGGTCGTGGTGTACTACACTTGTCTGTTCTTATTGAAACAATGAGAAGAGAAGGGTACGAGTTACAAATTGGTCAACCACAAGTTATCATCAAAGAAATTGATGGTAAAAAATGTGAACCAATCGAAGAGTTAACTATTGATTTACCAGAAAACCTTTCAGGTAGAGCGGTTGAGTTCGTAACTTTACGTAAAGGTGAAATGCTAAGTATGGAAACCAAAGGTGACCGTATGATCGTAAAATTCAATATTCCATCTCGTGGAATCATTGGTTTACGTAACCAATTGTTAACTGCAACTGCTGGTGAAGCTATTATGTCACACCGTTTTATTGGATATGAGCCTTACAAAGGAGAAATTGCTGGACGTAACAAAGGTTCATTAATCTCTATGGAAAAAGGAAAAGCAATTCCTTACTCTATCGATAAATTACAAGATCGTGGTAAGTTTTTCGTAGAACCAAATGCTGAAATTTACGAAGGTCAAGTAATTGGTGAAAACTCTCGTGGAGACGATATGTGTGTAAACGTAACGAAAGAGAAAAAACAATCTAACGTACGTTCATCTGGAAATGATGACAAAGCTAGAATCATCCCTCCAATTATTTTCTCATTAGAGGAAGCTTTAGAATACATTCAAAAAGATGAATATGTTGAGGTTACACCAAAATCTATTCGTTTGAGAAAAATATATTTGACAGAAACAGATAGAAAAAGATTCAAAATTTAATTCGAATCTATACTTTATAAGCCCAAAGTCTAATTGTAGATTTTGGGCTTTTTTTATGCCTAGTTTGTTCTTTGTGATAATAAGAATGTACCAAGTTAACCGACTTTACTTTTGTATTTTAAACAGATTTTGAAGTTTGTTTTGAGAAAAATTCATTCGAATTAACATCGATCTTTTATCTATTATGTTTACTAATTGCTATTAATTTATTAATTTGAATGGCACAGAAATTACTAAAGCAAAAAAGTCCAAAATCTATAAATAGACTTTGAACTTTTTATTTAGTTTAGGTTGCTGTACTTAACGTTTAAGAGCAAAATGACCTTTTGTTTCTCTTCCATCCTGCAGTTTTACTGTATACCAATAGTCATCTGCTGGCATGGGCTGTCCGGCAAAAGTCCCATCCCAACCTTGGCTAGTTGCCAAAACTTGTTTTAATAATTTACCATAACGGTCAAAAATGTAAATGGTGGTATTGGGGTTAAATTGGTTACTTATGCCTTTTACATTCCAATAATCATTAAAACCATCTCCATTTGGAGTGAAAAATTTAGGAGCGCCAATTATCGAAATTGATTTTTGAACCGTTCCACAACCGTTTTTATCACGAACATATACTTCGTACAGTCCTGCTTTAATGTTGATGAACTCATTACTATCTTGATATGGTCCGTCGGGATTGTCAATACTGTATTCATATATGCCCAAACCAGTAGCATTAATTTTCACTGTATTGATGTCACTCAGGTCTTCAATATCTATACTTGTTATTGTAGCTATATCAGAGGCTGTAACGGTTATTGTTCTTGTTCTGGCACAACCTGCTGCTGTACTCACATTTACGGTATATGTTCCTTCTTGATTTACCGTCAAGGTATAATTTTTTTCTGATGCAAGTAAAACCCCATTTCGAAACCATTCGTAAGTGTAATTTGTTGCGGTACTGCTATCTTGTAAACCAGCATTTAGTTCCACTGTAAATGATGGATTGTTGGAACATACCAGTTGATCATCTGCTCCATCCATATTAAGTGCAATTGGAGGTAATGGCAAAACTTCGAATCGCAGTATGGTGCTTGCAGTACAACTCTGATTTATGGTGTTGGTAACTGTTACCGTTATATCTTGACTACTTGTCAGGAACGGATTTGGCAGCGGGCTAGGCAATACGGTGCCATTAGCTGTTGTGAAGGTAACGGCTACATTTGTTTGAGTACCAATAATTGTAGATTCAAAAGTACTTGTATCAAACGCAAATTGACCATCTTGTGTTAATGGATCTGCCTCATCATCACAAGTCGTAGTAAGTGTTGGTGATACTGAAAAAGCTTGTGGCAATTGATCCACAACAAAAGAAATTAAAGTTTCATCACTACATGCCGTGGTTGTGTTGTTCCTTACGATAGCTCTAATTGTTTGAGTTGCTGTCGTGAATGTTGCTGGGAAAGGACTTGGTAAGGTATTGCCAGCAGCATCTTGATACGTAACAGTTACATTGTTCTGCCCTTGCAATAAATTGGCATGCAAAGTAGCTGTGTCAAACGTAAATAGACCGTCTTGATCATCGTCACATTGGCGAGGTATTATAACGGTATTGGCAATTGGTAAAGCTTCAACCGTTAGAGAAACGAAAGGGCCCAAACCATAGCAGGTATTATCAGTATCACTATCTACTCTTCCCCAAATAAGTTGTGTGTTAGGATAGTCACTATTTCTATAGTTTGAAATATCGCTGATAGCATTTGCCTCAGCCAAAGCATCTGCTTGATTTTTATAAAAAGTTACAGTGTAATTTCCGGAGGGTAGTAAAGTTCGAATTTCGGCTTCGGTACTACTGAAATTAAATGCGCTGATTCCATCTCTATCATTATTAGCCGTTGTATTAGCACCATTTGCGTCTAATAAGTCATCGCATACTACAAAACTTCTTTGAAAAGTGTTTGGAATTTGAGTGGCTAAAACTTGTAATCTAATTTCAGCCACGCTAAAACAAGAATTCACATTGGTTACACGTGCCCATACGGACATATTATTTGGGATCGTACTAGTAAATGCTGTTGGATTACTGATTTGTGTTGCGGCGTTATTTGTGTTAGCACCATTAAAGGTCGTGAAATAAGTAAATGTTTCGTTACTTGCATTACTTGATATTTCCGTGTTTTTTACTGTTAAGTTAAATGTGGTAATAGCATCAAGATCGTCATCACATTGTACAATTGTAGTTGTATTTACAACCGGTAAGTCATAAACTGTTAAGGTCGTCTCGCTAGATGTTAATCCACAAGAGTTACCTACTTTATTTAAAAGAACACGGTATTTGTACCCATTCATCGAAGTCATTACACTTTGAATGGTTAGTGTATTGGTTGTTGATCCTGTGTACGTCGCTCCGTTTGTGATGTTGTTCCACGTAGTGCCGTTCGTGCTCAACTGCCATTGGTAGGTATTACCTCCGTTATCAGTTAAAGTAATGGTAGCGGACTGTAAATTGCACGTTGGAGCAACATTTGGTTGTGTGGTAATTACGATTGGTGATGCTATCAAATAGTTGGCATTTGGTGTAGTGTAGCCACTGCCACTTGTTACTCGTCCATTTACATCAATTAAAACGGGAGCGCCACCAAGTAATCCATCAGAATTTGAATCAATAAATCCAGCTTCGATAACGTCATTACATAAATCGCTATCACTATCTAAGTCTCGGAAGTTTCGTACCCCATCGGTATCAAAATCATTTCCAGTCTCCGTTGCGTCTAGAATTCCATCGTTGTCACTGTCTAAATCTAAGTAATCTGGAATGTTATCTTGATCATTGTCAAATGGTACAAATTGTGGTTCAAAGGCATTGTCTAGTCCATTTTTATTGGTGTCGGAGTTACTAAGAGGTTGAAAAGTATTGTTTTGAGCTTCTATTTGATCTGAAATACCATCGTTATCACTGTCAAAATCAAGTTGATCTGCAATTCCATCACCATCAGAATCTTTAGGTACACAAGCAGCAAACAACTCAAAAGTAGATTTGTTTTCGCTATTTTCTGAAAGGTTTTTATGTGTAAATTGAATTGAGTTGGCCATGTAGGTCAAAAACTGAAAGGTTCCTGTACCAGCAGCTAGAGGTGTGTTGCTGTTAAGACGAAATCGGACCTCAAAGGATGAAAACTCAGTTACACCACTTTCGTAAATTCCATCATAATTGGTGTCAATTAACAACTGATCTGTCGGATTCAAAACGGTAATGTTCTTATTTACTTCAGAGTTGATGATATATTCCGCATCAGCATTAATTAAATCACTCGTATTTGCTGTTGCAGCGTATTTAATACCTACAGTCATTGGACTGTTAAAGGTGGTTTTATAAGTTACAAAGTTGCCTTTTCCTGCAGGGACTGAGGTTACAAAACTACCATTGCTTTGTCCTACAAGCGGAGTTGCACTAGCTGTAGGCGAGGTTGTAGTTACTCCAGTAAACGAGTTAGAATAGTTCCCAACGGCGATATTTCCTGATGTTTGATTACTGATGTCAATTTGCAGACTACCAAATGATTCCGTGCAATTGGTAATTCCGTCTTGGTCGTTATCAATATCGATATTATCATTGGTTCCATCAGTATCCATATCAGTTGTACAGGCACTTACTGGTATCAAATCAGATAGTACGGGAGGTGTTGAGCAGCCTGAAATACTTCCTTTAACTTGATAGTATCCCGGCTGAGTTGGTGTGTACGAACTGAAATTTGAGTTTGGAATAGGGGCGTTATTAAAAAACCACTCAAATGAATCATACGAGGAAAGCGAATTAACTCGTAATACTACATTAGGAATGCAGCTGTTTCCAGTTGTATTAATCCCTTCACTTAGCACATCTGGCTTAATATCAAAACCGGAATAATATCCTCCGTAAGTTGCTGCACTGTTGGAACCAAAATAAGATACATATACCTGTTTACTTGAGAAAACACTAATATTTCCGGTTAATCCAAATATAGAGTAAGTTTCAAAATTAGGATTACCAATTACTTCGCGTGGACTCACTCCAATTGGCTGTCGTATTCCGTTTACGGCAATTTCAATGGTAGCGCCTTTTTCAGTTACAATATTAAGTCCACTATTTGTGGTAAATGTTCTGGTACCAATTTCTTCGATTAAAGGTATGTTATCTACAATATTAGGAGTAGAACAATTTAAAGGCGGTACAAAGAAAAGTTCTTGGTTGGCTTGTGAGGTACCACCAACGCTTTGATAGGCAAATATTTTTTTTGTAGCGCGTACATACAAACTTCCATTTGCACTGTAGTTCGTTCCATCTAAAATAACATATTGACCAGCATTTAATGGGGTAGAATTAAAAGGGGTTGTACTGTCATTTAAATAAATATTGGTATTATTCTCGTGAATAACCAACAACGGCCGTTCGGTAATAGTAAGACCTGCACCACGAACAAAAATATATTCTTGACCGACAATAGTTGCTGGAACAATTTGGTCAAAACCTAAATCAAGATTTCCATTTGCCTCGCCATTAGTCCCACCAAAAGATCCACAATTCATAACAATAGGTTTGTCAGCTTTGACTAAAGCACCGATCAAACCATCTTTATTGGCAGTACTAATATCTTCTGTTGCTATGACGTAACTTTGACCACGGTTTAAGGTAATGCTTGGAGGTGTATTTCCAACCCCTAGATTACCTACCAATGTTACTCCAGGTTTTATATTTTCAAATTGTACTATAGTATTGTTTTCGGTAGCTAAAACAGATACGAATGTATACCTAAATGCGGCATTATTTGTAGTATTCGTATTGATATAAGCGCCAACTCTAAATTCATTTCCAATGGCTGAAAGTCCTTTTGAAACCAGTGAGCCTGCTTGGTTATTACCTCCAGCTAAAACCCTAGCAGCAACATAGATTAAACTTTCTGCTTCAATAATATACCCTTTATTAGAGAGTGCTGTGTTTAATAAGTTAGGATTTACATGCAGTTGTGTATCTACTCCAAATCCTATATTGTATGCAACTGGAGCGTTTTTAGAAACAGACACCTCTGTAATTCCAACACCGATAGCATTAATTCTCACTTTAACAGGAGTATTACTTGGTGTAGATATGTATAACAATTGATCTTGCGCAGCAATTAAATCAGAGCCAGACAGAGGCGGAATGTAATGGGTTTTACTAAATTGTGCAAATGTAACAACCGAAAGTAACAGAAATAGAGCGAGTAATGTTTTTTTCATGTGCTAAAAATAGCAAATAAAAATTTATCTTTTCAAAGAAAAATGCCCTTTTATGACGTTGTTTTGATCTAATACTAATTGAAACCAATAATCAGACGCAGGTAAAATCTGACCATCATAAATACCGTTCCAAGTGAGAAAAGTTCCGGACACTTTGTAAAGTAATTTTCCATAGCGATCAAAAATAGATAAACTTGCTTTTGGGTATGCCTCGAGGTTTTTTATTTGCCAGTTATCATTAAAACCATCGCCATTAGGCGTAAAAAAATTAGGATAATCAAGTATTACAAATTCACGAGAATCTATAGTGCAATTGTTGGTGTCTCTCACGTAGGCTAAATATTTATTAGCTGCTAGATTTGAAAAATTTGGGTCACTTTGATAGTCAATTCCGTTTATTGAATATTCGTAGTTTCCATTTTGTATGGTGCTTATTCCAGCAGTATTGTTATTTGAGAAATCACTAACTGTTATCGTATTGATAAGTGGTGCTGATGCGCTAATGTACAGCTCAATATTAAGACTAAGTTGGTAAATCCCGAAACAATTGGAGTTACTATCAACCCGAACGTATAGAATTTGAGGATTTGTTAGGGTTTTAAAATTCCCTATAAGCTGGTTGACACCCAAAGCAGCATCGTCCTGCGTGAGATAATAGCTGATTTGTCCCGATGTAATTGTCGAAATATCTATAATTCTGCTGTCTAAAAATTTAGAGGGTTCAAAGGTAATAGACCCATCTTGATTGCTATCGTTGTCGCACAAAAAAATAGCTGGCAAGTTATTATTTATAGGCAAAACATCAAGTGCTACCTCAATGTAATCTTGGCAGTTGCCTGCTCCGTCTTCTGTTTGAGCGTGAATAGTTCTCACACCAGAGTAATAATTGTTGCTGTTGGTAATGGGATTGCGTTTTTGTCTAAAATCTTCAAAGGTTTCATAGAAAGTAATACCAGTGCCAGCAGGAATTTGTAAATTATTTTTTATCAAATCAAGATCAAAAAAGGATTGGTTACTGCTGTCGCCGCACGCTAGTAAGCTAGTACGCAAGGCTGGTTTTATTGTTACTTTGGTGCTTCCGGTTGCTACACATGTGCCGTTTGCAGTTGTGTTGATTATTACCTTGACTGAATAATTTCCCGTTGCGTTTACTAAAAGCGTAGGTTGATTGGCCGAAATAATAGGAAGTGTTTCATTGTCTTTATACCATTCGTACCTAAATGTTGGATCGTTAAAACCGCTGTCGAGTAATATTGTTTCTCCCGTGCATACAGTTTGTTCAGCTCCTAAATTGATTTGCGGCTGAAAACTGCCAGCTTCAATAAATACTGCCGAGTCAAATTTTTCGTTCGAATCGTCTGCAATAACGAGCTTTATATGATAATTGCGCCCAGCAATTACATTAGCTTTCGCATTTAACACAACTGTTTGAGCACTATAATTAATAGGACTGCCGCTATTGTTATAGCCGTTAAAAAAGTTTTCATTTTGGGCTTCACAGCCTGGCTTTGTTAAAATACCATTGTTAAAAGGCGGTATAATAGGTCTAATATTGGTAGAAGAAACTGGAATATTGGTATTGGGAATGGTTGCGATATTTCGATAAGGTTCAGTACTACCTACTTCTTTAATCAAAAATGCAAATCCATCCGAAAACTCACAGGGAAAGTAGAGTTGGTATTCATTAGACGCAAAAATATAATTAAAACTTATCGTGTTGGTTAGCGCTGTAAAGTCAAATTCGAGTACTGTCGCATTCAGGGTATTGTTTTTGCCTAAGGCTTGTTGCAGGTCAAGATCTCCTCTCCAGTTTGCATTACCTTCCCCGTCACTGTTGGTATAGGGACCAACTGCATTTTGACTTGTTGAAGTGCTAAGAATAATGCCTTCATTGAATGGAAATGTACTGCCGTTAGCATTAAAATAGGCGCAGAGTCAAGAATCTAACGCAATTTTAAGACAAAAATAACTTAAAATTGTAGT
>CAZMHK010000097.1:0-12170 GCA_964566045.1 uncultured Flavobacterium sp. | reverse complement strand
TGCTTTTAAACGTGTTAAAGCCGTAACCACGGGACATCACATTATTATGGGAAGAAAGACTTTTGAAAGTTTCCCAAAACCACTTCCTAACAGAACACATGTAATTATTACTCGCCAAAAAGATTATAAAGCAGCCGGTTGCATTGTAGTTTCAAGTCTTGCAGAAGCGCTATCCGTATGTCCTGCTAATGAAGATGTGTTTATCATTGGTGGTGGCGAAATTTATAATTTGGCATTGCCAATAGCCGATAAACTGGACCTGACTAAAGTACATCACACCTTTGAAGCTGATGCTTATTTCCCAGAGATAGACCCAAAACAATGGAAACTTACGAGCAGTGAACATCACAGCAAAGACGAAAAGCACCAATACGATTATAGTTTTGAGAGCTACGAAAGAATAGAGTAAAAAAAAACATCCCAATAAGGATGTTTTTTTTATGAGAAAGAGAGGGGAGCTACTCTTGAAAGAGTATTTGATAACATAAAATAAAAATTACAAGCACTAACAAACCACCAGAAATGGTCAGTATCATGTTTGAAGATCTTCGAGAATACATCTCAAAGAAGCCCTTAATACCAAATACCACGAAGGCACTAAAGACGAAAAAAATTAAAATTTCCAAAAACAAATTTAATCCTAAGAACGTATGTTGCGTTTTAACCTCCATGCCACAGTTTAAAGTGACATGTTCAAAACAACTAACAAGAACAAACGAAATAAGAAACGCAATAAGTATCCATTTGATTTGGCCCACCCACTCTTTTGTAATCATGTAATAAAGATTCTTTCTTGAAGTACAAAGTTGTACATAATATTCTTTGCACACAATACCCACTTTTAGTGATATTTAAAAAAATATTCATTGAAAGTTTTTGGTTCAAAAAAAGCATCAGCCCACAAATAAAATCCATTTCAAATAAGCAAAACACACTGTTAATCTGCTGGTTTATCATATCTTTGCACAAAATAAAAACATGTCACAAAAGATCACTCCCTATAAAGACTCTGCATTAGGCAAAAAAGAACAAGTTGCACACATGTTCGATACCATTTCAGGAAACTATGACAATTTAAACCGTGTCATTTCTTTCGGAATTGATATCAAATGGCGAAAAAAAGTATTGCAATTGGTAGCGCAAAGCAAACCTGAAATCATTCTTGACATCGCAACAGGCACAGGCGACCTAGCGATCTTGATGGCTCAAACTAGTGCAAAAAAAATCATTGGCTTAGACATCTCGGCTGGTATGCTCGAAGTAGGCGTTAAAAAAATTGCAGAAAAAAAGCTATCGAATACTATTGAAATGGTTTTAGGCGACTCTGAAAAAATGCCTTTTGAAGACAATTACTTCGATGCGATAACTGTAGCATTTGGCGTTCGTAATTTTGAAAATCTTGAAAAAGGTTTGGCAGAAATTTTACGTGTTTTAAAGCCAAACGGTGTTTTTGTAATATTAGAAACTTCAGTACCCGATAAAACACCGTACAAACAAGGCTATCAATTTTACAGCAAAAACATTCTTCCGTTAGTAGGCAAACTGTTTTCAAAAGACAATGCGGCATATGGCTACTTATCAGAATCGGCAGCAGCATTTCCTTACGGCGAAGCTTTAAACAATATTTTACGAAAAATAGGGTTTATAGATGTTAAAGCCATGCCACAAACTTTTGGTGTAGCTACCATTTATTCTGCTTCTAAAAAGTAATATGAAAAAAGTAATTGCTATTCTGTTTTTTATTGGTTTCAGCTCACTGAACTATGGTCAAAAATCTCAAAGTATCTTTGGCCGAGATCCTATCATCAACCTTGAGAATTTTCAACAAAAGAAGGTTTATTATGGGTTTTACCTAGGATTTAATTCCTTTGACTTTAAAATTGACTATAAAAGCCTTACTCCAGACATTTTAGTAAAAAAAACAACAGGTTTTAACGTAGGTATTATTGGTGATCTTCGGTTACAAGAGCACCTCAACTTGCGATTTGAACCAGGGTTGTATTACACAAAAAGAGACTTGTATTACCCGCCAAATAGTGCTTTTGATTCCCCTTCTGATGCTTTGCGTGAGGTGAATAGCACCTACATTCACTTTCCTTTGTTACTTAAATTCTCTTCCTTACGAACTGGCAATGTTAGACCTTATTTAGTAGGTGGCGTTTCGGCTACACTAAACTTATCGAGCAACGCCAAACTAATCGACGATAATTTTCAGCAACGATTTAGAGTAAAATCATGGACCACTAATTACGAATTGGGTTTCGGGATTGATATATTCTCTGAGTACTTCATCTTTTCGCCATCTATTCGCGGTGTATTTGGAATTGGAGATGAGCTTATTCGTGACAACGATCCAAACAGCCCATGGACAGGCAACATTGATTCTTTAAAATCAAGAGCTGTTTTAATTAATTTTACTTTTCATTAAAGAGTTAAAAGGCAACTAGCGAGAATTGAAAAAACTCTCGTGCATTACGCACGTCGAAACTCACTTAAAATAATTGCGGTTGCAGTTGCTACGTTTAAACTTTCGGTTTTTTGAAGATCTCCAAAACGAGGAATTGCCAAACGTTGTGTGACGTTGTTCTCTATTTTCGATGAAATTCCATTAGCTTCATTCCCCATCACAATTATTCCACTTTGAGGTAAAGAAGTTTTGTAGATCGAATCACCATCCATAAAAGTACCAAAAACGGGCAAGTTAGTTTTAGCCATAAAATCATGCAAATCTAAATAAGAACAGTTTACCCTACCCAACGAACCCATGGTGGCTTGCACCACTTTAGGATTGTAACAATCGACCGTTTCTTTAGAGCAAATAAGTTGGGTAATTCCAAACCAATCACATAATCGTATAATAGTTCCAAGATTCCCTGGATCTCTGATTGAGTCTAGTGCCACAAGTAAGCCTTGATCAACTACCGGGAGTGATTTTGGTATTTTAAATAAAGCTAAACAAGAGTTTGGAGTTGTCAATGCAGTCATTTTCTTTAAATCAGCCTCGGATATTTGGGTTCTTTTTTCAAAAGCAATAGCTTCAAAATCATTTTGAGTGGTGTACAAATGCTCCAATTCAAAGTTTGAATCCAAAAGTTCTTGAATGCCTTTTACGCCTTCGGCAAAAAATAATTGCTGCGCTACTCTATATTTTTTTTGCTGCAAACTCGTTATAAGCTTTAATTGGTTTTTACTAACCATAAAAAAATGTACTTTTGAATTAAATATTGGACTCTCTTGAAAAAAATTTCTACAAAAATAACTGCATTTATTCTAATTGCAATACTAATTTGCGCCTGCAACGCCGTAAAAAGAGTTCCTGACGGAGAATTGCTATTAACGAAGAACACAGTTAAGGTAAACGACAAGGTGATAACCGACGAAAATGTGCTGGATCAATTATATCAAAAACCAAATAGCACTTTACTTGGTTATCGCTTGCGTTTGAATCTACATAACTTAGCTAATTTAAACCCTGACTCTACTTACCAAGCCAAATTTACTGCTAAACCAGGTAAATTTGAACGCAAATCAAAATGGCTTTCTGAAAAACAGGTCAATCGTTTAGGAAAATCATTTTGGTATCACGGCATTCATGATTTCTTAAAAAGTACTGGCGAACCTCCTGTAATTATTGACAAGGATAAGGCAGACAAATCTTTAACACGATTAAAATACCTCTATTTTAACAAAGGTTATTTTAACGTAAATGCCAAATACACTTTAGATACTTTACCAAAAAAGAGAGGCCGTATCGCGTATCAAGTCACTACAGGACCTGCCTTTTATTTAGATACCTTAAGTCGCTCGATACTGAGTCCGAAACTAGATTCACTTTACGCACTGTCAGCCAACACTAGCTTTATCAAGAGTGGTAAACCTTATGCTACAGAAGATTTTGAAAATGAAAAAAATCGAATTACCACCAATTTTAGAAATAATGGTGCCTATACTTTTCAGCCTAATTATGTAACCTTTGCAGTGGATACACTAAAGAAAGGAAATAAAGCCAACATCAACTTGGTTATTAATAATTATTCCTTTCAAGATGGCGAAATCACTAAAACAGAACCTTTCAAATTATACACCATTAGTGATGTAAATATTTACACTGATTACAAGGCCAATAGTAATAAACAAGAATTTAAAGACAGTATTGCGTTTAACAATTTTAATTTGTTCAGTCAAAATAAATTAAAATACAAACCAAAGGCAATTACAAATGCCATATTTATTACAAAAGGCGGACTTTACGCCGACTCAAAAACGGCATTAACTACGCGCTACTTGAACAATCTTAAAATTTTTAATTACCCAACAGTTCAATACGAGCTCGATCCTCGTGACAGTACAGCACAATCGCTGATCGCAAAAGTATATTTGACACCAAGAAAAAAATATAGTTTTGGAATGAACTTTGACTTAACTCACTCTAATATACAAGATTTCGGTATTGGTTTAAGCCTATCGCAAACCATCCGAAATGTTTTTAACGGAGCCGAAACACTCGAACTAGCAGCAAGAGGAAATATTGGTTCGTCAAGAGATTTGGCTAATCCGCAAAATAATTTCTTCAACGTTTCTGAATATGGTTTAGATTTAAAGCTCAATATTCCGAGGCTTTTTTTACCTTTTAAAACAGAACGGATTATTCCTAAAAGTATGATTCCATCTACTTTGATAACCATCGGCTTTGCAAAACAACAAAACATCGGACTTGATAAAGAAAATTTTACAACCGGTTTAACCTACAATTGGACTCCAAATAAAAACAACACCGCTCGATTTGACCTCATCAACACCCAATTTGTAAGACATCTAAACCCGCAAAACTATTTTAATGTTTATGGCTCTTCATACGATGCCTTGAATGCAATTAGCAAAAAATACAATACTAACACCACTTATTACAGCGATCCAGCCACACAAGATTTACTTATTGAAAGAGGAACGCGAGGTTTTACGAATGATGTTCTCACTGGAAACGCTATTTTTCAAAGACCGCTGGAAAGCGCAGATATTCAAGCTGTTCGTAGCATTGAGGAAAGAAGGTTGCGTTTAACTGAAAACGATTTCATTCTTGCCACTAATTTTACATTTAGCAAAACGACTAAAAAGGATTTAACCGATAATAATTTTTACCTTTTTAAAACGAAAATAGAGTCTGCGGGCACCTTACTTTCTGTTATTGCAAATGCAGCAGGACAAAGAAAAAATGCTACGGGAAATTATGAACTTTTCAATTTAGAATATTCTGAATACGTCAAAACAGAATTTGATTTTATAAAGCATTGGGAACTCTCAAAAGAAAAAGTATTTGCTTTTAGAAGTTTTTTTGGAATTGCTATTCCGTTTGGGAACTCAGATTATATTCCGTTTTCACGAAGTTACTTTTCAGGAGGATCAAATGACAATAGAGCTTGGCAACCTTATGCCCTGGGACCAGGAAGTAGTGGCGCTAGAGATGATTTTAACGAAGCCAACATGAAAATTGCAGTAAGCGGTGAATTTCGTTTTAAAGTACTTGGGAGTTTAAAAGGCGCCTTGTTTGCAGATGCAGGAAACATTTGGAATGTACTTGACAACGTTACGGATGAAAAGTCAACTTTTACGAGTTTGAGGGACTTAGAAGATATTGCACTAGGTACAGGATTCGGACTTCGATACGATTTAAGTTTCTTTGTCGTAAGGTTTGATTTAGGATTCAAAACCTATAATCCGGCGAATGTAATCAGCAAAAGATGGTTCAATGAATACAACTTTGCCAACTCGGTTTTAAATTTTGGAATAAATTATCCGTTCTAATGCTATTTAATTCTTATTTTTGCAAAACTAAAAACTAAAAAAATAACTAAAAAAAGTACCATGGCACACAACATAAAACCAGGCGTAGCTACAGGAGATCAAGTCCAAGAAATTTTTAACTATGCTAAAGAAAAAGGATTTGCACTTCCGGCTGTAAACGTTACTGGTTCTAGTACAATCAACGGTGTTCTAGAAACAGCAGCAAAACTAAACGCACCGGTTATCATACAATTCTCAAACGGAGGAGCTCAGTTTAATGCTGGAAAAGGTTTATCAAATGCAGGTGAAAAAGCAGCTATCGCTGGTGGAATTGCCGGGGCATTGCACATTCATGCGCTTGCAGAAGCTTACGGAGCAACTGTAATTTTGCATACTGATCACTGCGCAAAAAAATTATTGCCTTGGATTGACGGTTTGTTAGATGCCTCTGAAGCACATTTTGCTAAAACAGGAAAACCATTGTTCTCTTCGCACATGATTGACTTATCAGAAGAGCCAATTGAAGAAAACATCGAAATTTGCAAAACGTACTTAGAGCGTATGAGCAAAATGGGAATGACACTTGAAATCGAATTGGGAATTACGGGTGGTGAAGAAGACGGTGTTGACAACTCTGATGTTGATAGTTCAAAATTATACACACAACCTGAAGAGGTAGCTTACGCTTACGAAGAGTTATCAAAAGTGAGCCCAAAGTTTACAATCGCAGCAGCATTTGGAAACGTTCACGGAGTTTACAAACCAGGAAACGTGAAATTAACTCCAAAAATCTTGAAAAACTCACAGGATTTTGTACAAAATAAATTCAACACTGGACACAATCCAGTTGATTTCGTTTTCCACGGAGGATCAGGATCTACGCTTGAAGAAATTAGAGAAGGTATTAGCTACGGTGTTGTAAAAATGAATATTGATACTGATTTACAATTTGCCTATACCGAAGGAATTCGTGACTATATGGTAAACAATTTAGAGTATTTAAAATCTCAAATTGGAAACCCTGAAGGCGCTGATGTACCAAACAAAAAATATTATGACCCAAGAAAATGGGTACGTGAAAGTGAAATCACTTTTAACGCAAGGTTAGAGCAAGCTTTTGCTGACTTAAACAACGTGAATACATTATAATTAAAAGTTTAAAGTTTCAGGTTTAGGATATAAAAACTTTAAACCTGAAACAACAAAAACAATAAATATGGCTTGGTTTAAAAGAAAAGAAAAAGGGATTACTACTGCTACCGAAGACAAAATGGATATCCCAAAAGGGCTTTGGTACAAATCTCCAACAGGAAAAATTATTGATGCTGATGAATTGGCTCGCAACTTATTTGTAAGTCCAGAAGATGGTTTTCATGTTAGAATAGGAAGCGCTGAATATTTTCAAATTTTGTTTGACAACAATGAATTTGTAGAGTTAGACAAAAACATGACATCAAAAGACCCTTTGCATTTTGTTGATACAAAAAAATATGCAGATCGTTTGAAAGATGTAATGGATAAAACCAAACTAAAAGATGCCGTACGCACTGGTGTAGGGAAGTCTAAAGGAAAAGATTTGGTAATTTGCTGTATGGATTTTGCCTTTATTGGTGGATCTATGGGAGCAGTTGTGGGTGAAAAAATTGCAAGAGGTATTGACCACGCTATCAAAAACAAGTTGCCATTTGTGATGATTTCAAAATCAGGTGGTGCACGTATGATGGAAGCGGCTTACTCTTTGATGCAATTAGCAAAAACATCTGTAAAATTAGCACAGCTTGCTGAAGCTAAATTGCCATACATTTCATTATGTACTGACCCAACTACAGGTGGAACTACTGCTTCTTACGCCATGTTAGGAGATATTAATATTTCTGAGCCAGGCGCATTAATCGGATTTGCTGGACCACGTGTAGTAAGAGATACTACCGGTAAAGATTTGCCAGAAGGTTTTCAAACAGCAGAATTTTTATTAGAGCACGGTTTCTTAGATTTTATTACTCCACGAAAAGAATTGAAAGATAAAATCAACTTATACATTGATTTAATCCAAAATAATGAAATTAGACAATAAATACAAGGTCTAAAAACTAGCAAGCCTGTTCATCACGAACAGGCTTTTTTATTGGTATATATGTTAGAAAGTATATTGCAAACCTCCGTAAAAATTGCGACCGGGAGCATTAATCCCTGATGAAAAGGTTCGGTATTGCGTGTCTAAAATATTTTCGACACCGGTATAAACAATCGCCCCTTCAAACAATTTATAGCTTGATTTGAGTGAGTACGATTCCCAAGCAGGCATACCATTAGCAGGTGCATATTGTAAGTTGTCTTCACCGCTGCTCGAATAATCTTTTAAAGCTTTTTTACCATTGTACAACATATAACCTTCAATCACACCTTTTTTGTAAGTGTAAGAGATTCCAACTTTTCCAAAATGAGGCGAAATATGATCGAGGGGCAGTAACTTTCGTTCAGATACAATTCGGCCCAAGTTGTAATTGAACGATGCATTCATTTGCACAGCAGTAACAAGTTCCGCTTGAAGCGAAGTTGAAATTCCCGTAACAAATGCTTTCCCGCTGTTTTGATTCGCAAATACTTGGCTCAACGCACCATCATAAATCAACGAAGATTGGCCTCTGTATAAAAACGGACTCGTTACGATGGCATCAAACATTTTGGTATAAAAATAGGTTTGTTCCAGTTTCCATTTTTTCGAAGTGGATTGAAAGACAAAACCCAAATCAGCAGTAACTGTTTTTTCAGGTTTTAAATCTTCATTAGGAACGATCAAAACACCACGCACCGTCTCAAAAATCTTTGCTAAATCATCAATATTAGGAACCCGATATCCTGTTGATAAATTCGATTTAAATGAAACATTGCTCGATACATTTCGTACCACTCCTACATTTCCACTGTAAGTAAAATTATGTTGATTAGTTTTTGAAAAAGGTAATGGAAAGAAAGAATCATCGGAAATAGAACTATTCAAACCACTATAGCCCAAACGCAGACCTGCATTCAAAAAAGTTTTCGAATTCCACTCTTGATTATAAGAAGCGTAGGCATCATAACGCCACATCGCATTTGCTCCATTCGGATAACGGGTGCTAATATTTTTTCGCTCCTTAGAATTTAAATCAAAACTAAAAGCGGTCGATTTGAGAGTTTCATAATACGACTCCAACCCGTACAACAAAGTTGCTGTTTTCCATTTTTTAGTTAAATCAACCGATAGACCATATACATTAACATTCTCCAAACGATTTTGCAGAACGTAATCTCCAAAACGTCGGTTGTGCCTACTCTCTTTTACATTTTGAAAAGAAAAACTAGTACGCACATCAGTATTCCAAAAGAACTTCTTCTTGCTTAAAGAATAAGCTGCCAACAAACGCTCTTGTGGTCCGTAATACCATTCTGCATGGCGCAAACCTGCTTTCCCACTTGGTTCCGTTAATCGATCATAACGCGGAATGTCAGAACTGGTAGACCATTGAAAATTAGCATCATGCACAAAACCATTTACGGTCTTGTAAGCTATTTTTTGCATCAAATTGTATTGCTTGTAGCCAGAATTTCTTTGTACAAACTTGTTATCATTAGGCTGAATCACATCAACTCCATTGGTAGTGGTAACAAAAAAAGGTCTTTCGCCAAAAAAATCACCATTAGGATTTTTTCGTTTTCCCATCTTTAAATCTCCGAAGTCGTTAAAAGAAAAAGTAGTTAAGGAAGCCCAACGTTGTGCTGCATAATTAATCTGCAAAGCAACCGATTTTTCTTGGTTGGCACTGCTATATCGTGAGGCTATATTTCCAGAAAAAGCATTATCAACTTCTGATTTGAACTTAGCATTTTTAGTATTCATGGCTACGGTTCCGCCCAAAGCATCACTACCAAATAAGGTAGAAGTTGGCCCGTAAACAATGGCTGTATTGTCTAAAAAACTTTCATCAACAGTGATAACGTTTTGCAAATGCCCTGAACGAAAAATTAAATTATTCATTCGAACACCATCAACGACAAGTAATACTCTACTTGCCTCAAAACCACGAATAGAAGGACTACCGCCGCCCTGCTGTGATTTTTGTACAAATACCGCACCTGAATTAGAAAGCATCTCTGCCGTGGTTTGGAAATTTTGAAAATCAATATCAGCAGCAGTGATAAAATCAACCTGATAGGGCGACTTTAAGATTTGCTTCGATATCTTTTGAATAAGAACCACATCGTCCAATTTTGTAGTGTCTTTTTTAATTTGTGCTAAGCCTAAAGTAGAGCACAATAACACTACAACGGAGAAAAAATTTTTCATTAAAAAACAACTTATGAGGTGATTAATTTGCAAGTCATCAACTTCAATATGTTTTTACATTCCGGTACGAATGGCTTCAACAGGATCCAATTTAGACGCAGAAATAGCAGGCAAAATTCCTGATATGAGTCCGATTATTGCGGCCAAAGAAGTTCCTAAAATTACATTGCCCATACCAAGAACAAATTCAAAATCGAACGCTTGAGTAACTATAAATGAAATAATCCAAACCAAAAACAAACCAATTAACCCACCAAAGACAGAAAGTATAATTGCTTCAAATAAAAACTGAAACAAAATAAACCTGTTTTTCGCGCCAAGCGATTTTTGAATTCCAATTAAATTAGTACGTTCTTTTACAGATACGAACATGATATTCGCAATACCAAAACCACCAACAAGTAATGAAAAGCCACTAATAATCCAACCTACGACGTTCATTTGGCCAATGATACCATCAATTAAATCAGTAAAACCACTAAATACGTTAATGAAAAAGTTATCAATTTCTCCAGCTTTCAAGCCTCTATAGTTGCGTAATTTTTGCGTTAACTCGCCTTTAAAAGCATCCATATCAACACCACTTTCTGGCTTAATTAAAATAGCATTCGTTAGCGAATCATTGTTATCACCATACAATTGGCGAATAAAATTAACCGGAATGTATGCTGTTGTATCGTTACTGTCTCCAAATAGTCCAGCACCTTCCTTCTTTAAAACTCCAATAACCGTAAAACGTTTGCCATACAAGCGGATATTTTTCCCAATAGGATCAACACCCTCAAACAAAGAATTAGCGATTTCATTTCCGATTACAATAACAGAGGCACCTGAATTGGCTTCGGAGTCATTATAAAAACGGCCTTTGTCAAACTCTAAACCTTGAATATCAATAAACTCTTGAGACGAAGGAACAATATTTACATCACTTACCGTTTTCGCATCGTATTTTAACGATTCACGACGTGTAAAAATTTGAAAAGCAATTGCGTCAGCATTATTTAGTGAATTTTTTAAGTACGTATACTCATCGTATTTGATGTTTGGAAATTGTTCTCTTTTCCATTGCGGAATATCGGAGGGACCAAATGAAAACTTGATTAAGTAAATCGTATTTTTATCCAAACTACTAAGATCTTTCGTGATTTTTCGGTCTAAAGAATCAACAGCAGCAAGTACCGCAATGATAGAAAAAATACCAATGGTTACGCCTAGCAACGAGAGTAAAGTTCTCAATTTATTATTGCTTAAGGCATTCATAGCAAAACCAAAACTTTCTTTTAATAATCGAAGGTAAACTAACATATATCTTGTTTTGTATTTAAAATGATTTGATCAAAAAGCCCTAAAAAGACTTTTCAGTATTGAGTCGCCAAGAATTTAAAAGCGTCTTAAAACAGAAGCGTTTTATTTGCAAATATCTCAATTTCGAATGCTTTAATTTCGACTTTAAAAACTATTTTTGCACCTTAAAAACACTAACTACATAATGAACACAACTAAAACAATCCAATCGGCATTAATCTCTGTCTTCTCAAAAGAAGGACTCGAACCGATAGTAAGACAACTAAATAGTCAAAATGTTACAATTTATTCTACCGGTGGTACAGAAGATTTTATTAAAAATTTAGGAATTCCAGTTGTACCCGTTGAAGATGTTACTTCATATCCTTCAATTTTAGGCGGAAGAGTAAAAACTTTGCACCCAAAAGTTTTCGGCGGAATCTTAAACCGTCAAGATAACGAAAGCGATGTACAGCAAATGAAGGAGTACGATATCCCACAAATTGACCTGGTAATTGTTGACTTATACCCTTTTGAAAAAACAGTGGCATCTGGCGCAAGCGAAGCTGATATTATTGAAAAGATTGATATTGGAGGAATTTCTTTAATTCGTGCAGCCGCAAAAAATTTTAAGGATACAGTAATCGTTTCATCAATGGAGCAATACGGATTATTTTTAGAAACCATCATTAAACAAAACGGAGCTACTACTTTAGAGGACAGAAAATTGTTTGCTACAAAAGCATTTCATGTGTCGTCACACTATGATGGAGCTATT